>CAWLAW010000015.1:0-15029 GCA_963854885.1 Gammaproteobacteria bacterium
CCTGAGCATTTTGAACATTACGAATGGTCCTCAGATTCGAAATTTCGCCTGTCGGAAACGTCATCAACGAGCCGGCAACGAAATTATTGGCCCAGCAGATCCGGACACTTCATGGTACACTTTCTTTGCGGCCTGGGCGTATCAAGCCGTTTTAAATAGCCCGATTAAGCCGCGATAAAATTTGATCTTTGCGACACGTTTGGCGCAAGACAACTTAACAGCGCCAGTGCGTTACGGCAAGCGAACCGGCACGCCTTTCCACCTTTTAATTTTGACGAATACTGGACACGCAATGGCGATAGTCGACGACGAAGTTAGACAGATTGCGCATTTAGCCCGTATCAAAATAGACGATAACGAAATTCCCGGATACGCCGAACAGTTGAGTAAGATCCTCGATTTCGTGACCCAAATGAACGCGGTCGATACCGACGGCATTGAACCATTAGCACATCCTCTCGAAGTCGCAGCGCATAATCGGGCCGATGTCGTGTTAGAGCGTGATATGCGCGAGTCGTTCCAATCAAATGCGCCGCAAATAGAAAACTCGCTCTACCTCGTGCCAAAAGTCATAGAATAAGCCACGCGAAATGTCATCATATCCCGACACAGTGGCCGGCATTGCGACGGCTCTCGCGAACGGCGAATTTAGCAGCGTTGAAATCACTCGGCATTACCTTGCAAAGATCGCCGAGTTCGACGGGCTTCTGAATAGCTATATAACCATCTGCGATGACCGCGCACTGCACGATGCCAAAATGGCCGATGAGCGTCGCGCACGCGGTGAGGCAGGACCTGTAACCGGCGTTCCGTACGCCCACAAAGACATCTTCTGTACAAAAGGCATTCGAACATCCTGCGCATCACGGATGTTAGATAATTTCATCGCGCCGTATGACGCAACCGTATCCGAACGATTGAACGACGCTGGGATGGTTTTGCTCGGAAAAACGAATATGGATGAGTTCGCTATGGGGTCATCCAATGAGTCGAGCTACTATGGGCCAGTGTTAAACCCCTGGAAAACTAGTGCCGTACCTGGGGGATCCTCAGGCGGTTCGGCGGCAGCTGTGGCTGCTCGAATTGCGCCGTGCGCGACTGCAACGGACACCGGCGGTTCGATTCGCCAACCCGCAGCGTTGTGTGGCGTTAGTGGACTCAAACCAACCTACGGCCGAGTTTCTCGGTACGGCATGATCGCTTTTGCATCAAGCCTTGATCAAGGCGGCCCGATAGCAACAACAGCTGAAGATTTAGCTCTAATGATGAACGTCATGGCAACATTTGATGCCAAAGACTCGACGTCGATTGATCATCCGATGGCTGACCACACCGATTCTCTCACGAAATCGATCAAGGGCCTGCGCTGCGGCGTCCCGAAGCAATTTTTTAATAACTCGCTTGACCCGGATGTCGCGAAGACCACACGCGCAGCAATTTCAGAGCTGGAGCGGCTCGGGGCAATTTGTAGCGAGATAGATATTCCGTCGATCGAGTTGGCTATTCCTGCCTACTACGTCATTTCGTCGGCCGAATGTTCGTCGAATTTATCGCGCTACGATGGCGTTCGGTTTGGCTATCGATGCGAGAATCCGATCGACCTCGAGGATATGTATGAACGATCCCGCAGTGAAGGTCTCGGCAGTGAGACGAAGCGACGGATCCTAATCGGAACTTACGCGTTATCGTCCGGTTACTACGATGCGTATTACGCGAAAGCGCAACAAATTAGGCGTTTAATTCGAGACAGTTTTACGACGGCGCTCGAAAGCGTCGATGTAATCGTCGGACCGACCTCGCCGAGTGTCGCATTTGAACTCGGCCAAAAAACTGACGATCCCGTGTCGATGTATTTATCTGACATTTACACAACTGCGGTCAACCTCGCGGGCCTCCCAGCAGTATCCGTACCAGCCGGGTTCGTCGACGGCCTTCCGGTTGGATTACAGGTGATTGGTAATGATTTCGAGGAATCGACGTTGCTTCAGGTAGCACATCAGTACCAAAACGTTACGGATTGGCATACACGTAAGCCGCCACTTGGAGGCTGAAAGCACGATGGAATGGGAAACGGTCATTGGACTAGAAATCCATGCGCAGCTAGCCACTGATAGTAAAATTTTTTCAGCCGCTTCGACTGAGTATGGCGCGGCACCGAATTCCCAAGCATCAGCCGTTGACCTCGGGCTACCAGGGGTGCTCCCAGTACTAAATGAGCGCGTCATTGAAATGGCGGTTCTATTTGGCCTCGCTATCGGTGCTGATGTCGCGCGCTCATCAGTATTTGCGCGAAAAAATTACTTTTACCCTGACTTACCGAAGGGTTATCAAATCAGCCAGTTCGCGGAGCCAATTGTCACCGGCGGCAAATTAGAAATCCCATTAGTGGACGGCGGTTCCCGTACAATTGACGTCACGCGCGCGCACCTTGAAGAAGACGCCGGTAAGTCGGTCCATGAGAATTACGGGAACTCCACCGGCATCGATCTAAACAGAGCCGGGACCCCGCTGCTAGAAATAGTCTCTGAGCCTCAAATGAGTTCCTCTGCACAAGCGGTTGCCTACATGCGGACAATGCACCAGCTTGTGCGCTACCTTGAAATCTGCGATGGAAATATGCAGGAGGGTTCTTTGCGCTGCGACGCCAACGTTTCAATTCGCCGCGCCGGAACAACATCGTTGGGAACTCGGACCGAAATCAAAAACTTAAACTCATTTCGATTTATCGAAAAAGCCATCGATTACGAAGTCGGTCGCCAGATTGACGTGATTGAAAACGGTGGGGATGTTGCCCAAGAAACCAGACTTTACGACGCTGATCTGGATGAAACACGAACGATGCGAAGCAAGGAAGATGCCCACGATTACCGATATTTTCCGGATCCCGATCTATTGCCAATCCAGATCTCGAGTGAATATCTAGAGGCTGTCGCGGCCCGATTGCCAGAACTTCCACAGCAAAAACGCGACCGATTCACTGCGCAGTATGAAATTAGTGAGAGCGATGCAGCGTTATTGTGTGACGACCTTCGGTGCGCCAATTTCTTTGAAGCCTCTGTACGTAGTTCCGACGCCGATCCGCGACTCAGCGTTAATTGGATCGGAGGCGATCTTTTTGCAGCTTTAAACCGCACAAACCTCTCGATAGAACAGTCTCCGGTGAGCGCTGAATCGCTCGGGAAGCTACTAGCACGCATCGCAGACAAGACGGTTTCGGGAAAGATCGCGAAACAGATCTTTGACATTATGTGGGACACTCAAGATGAACCGGACGACATCATTGCCGCAAAAGGCCTTCAGCAGGTCACCGACGACTCGGCAATCGAGAGCTTCGTTGATCAGGTATTAAACGATAACCCGGATCAAATTGAGCAATATCGCGCGGGAAAAGACAAAGTGTTCGGATTCTTTGTTGGCCAGGTGATGAAATTATCGCGTGGCAAAGCCAATCCAGGACAAGTCAACGAATTACTCAAAAAGCGTCTCGCGTCATAGCAAAAAAAAACCAGGCATTGGCCTGGCTTTTGAATTTTTCACTAAAACGTCTAACTACGAATCCTCATCCTCATCCTGCTCCGGTGGCCGGTCGAGTAATTCGACAATGGCCATTGGCGCGCAGTCACCGGGTCGGAACCCAGTCTTAAGGATCCGCAGGTATCCACCTGGCCTATCTTGGTAACGTGGTCCAAGTTCTTTAAATAACTTGTTTACGATACCCGCATCACGTAGGCGCGAGAACGCCAAACGTCGTTTCGCCACCGAGTCCGACTTCGCCATTGTAATCAACGGTTCCGCAGTTCGGCGGAGCTCTTTAGCTTTCGGTACGGTCGTGCGAATCAACTCGTGCCGAAACAAAGAAACCGCCATATTTCTAAACATCGCTTTGCGATGCGAGCTGTTTCGGTTTAGTTGACGGCCGCTTTGGCGATGTCTCATTGAATTACTACCTTGACTTTCTTAAGTGATTAGAGCGAACTCTTCTCTGCATCGTACAAACCAGACGGCGGCCAATTCTCTAAGCGCATTCCGAGTGAAAGACCGCGCGCGGCTAAAACGTCCTTAATTTCAGTAAGCGACTTCTTACCTAAGTTAGGAGTCTTAAGCAGTTCCACTTCGGTCCGCTGGATTAAATCACCGATGTAGTAGATGCTTTCTGCTTTGAGGCAATTTGCGGAGCGCACGGTTAGTTCGAGATCATCAATTGAACGCAATAAAATGGGATCAATTTCGACTTCTTCTTTGCGCTCCGGCTCGGCCTGCTCTTCGCTGCTCAAATCTACGAATACCGCCAACTGGCTGCGCAGAATTCCAGCAGCATCGCGAACTGCGCGCTCAGGATCGATCGTGCCATTAGTTTCGATCGTGATAATCAACTTATCGAGGTCTGTTTGTTGCTCGACACGTGCGCTTTGAACTTCATAGGCAACCCGACGCACAGGGCTAAATGATGCGTCCAGTTTCAAGCGCCCAATGGCTTGATCCGATTCGTCATCTACAGCGCGTGCCGTTGCCGGCTGGTATCCTGTGCCGCGAGCAACTTTAAGCGTCATGTTCAGCTCGCCGTTATCGCTTAGATTGGCGATATGGTGGGTCGGATCGACGATCTCTACGTCGTGGTCCAAGACAATATCACCGGCAAGGACAGGGCCGGGTCCGCGTTTGTTCAATGTCAGTGACGCTTCGTCGCGCGTGTGCATATTTATCGCCAAACCTTTTAGATTTAGCAAGATATCTGTCACGTCTTCTTGGACACCTTCCAAAGTCGTATATTCATGCAATACGTTTTCAATTTCTGCTTCGACGACCGCACTGCCCGTCATAGACGACAGCAACACTCGGCGTAGCGCATTTCCCAATGTATGACCGAAACCGCGGTTCAACGGTTCGAGCGTAATTTTTGCAGTTTTTGGGTTAACCGAACTTACGTCGACAATGTTCGGCTTCAACATTTCGCTTGCTGCTGATGCCATAGCACTTTCTCCTTTAGTTGCCCTACTTGGAGTACAACTCTACGACTAGGGATTCATTAATATCGGCAGGTAAATCAGCACGTTCTGGCGACGTTTTGAATAGACCTTCCATTTTCTTGGAGTCGACCTCCAACCAATCCGGCAAGCCCAGTTGTTCGGCAATTGCTAGGGAATCTGCAATACGCACCTGCGTTTTTGATTTTTCGCGTATCGCTACGACGTCTTGCGGGCTTACTTGAAACGACGGAATATTCACTACCTGGCCATTTACTACAATAGCTTTGTGGCTCACCAGTTGTCTGGCTTCCGATCGTGTGCAACCAAACCCCATTCGATAAACGACATTGTCGAGGCGCTGTTCGAGCAGCTGTAACAGGTTTTCGCCCGTTGCACCTTTGCGCTTCGCCGCTTCCTTGTAGTAGTTGCGGAACTGCTTTTCCAACACACCATACATGTAACGCAGTTTTTGCTTTTCACGTAGCTGTAGGGCGTAATCAGATTGTCTTCGTCCGCGACTGTCCCCGTGTTGACCTGGTGGTTTTTCGAGCTGACATTTCGACTCAATTGGCCGTGCTCGACTCTTAAGAAACAGGTCTACGCCCTGTCGCCTACTGAGTTTACATTTTGGTCCTATATATCTTGCCATTGCGATTCCCCGTTCTTATACGCGACGCTTCTTAGGTGGACGACAACCATTGTGTGGAATCGGCGTGACGTCTGTGATGTTGGTAATTTTAAATCCGGCAGCGTTGAGCGCTCGAACCGCTGATTCGCGACCCGGGCCGGGACCTTTGACAAAGACATCCAGATTCTGGGTGCCGAAATCGTCCATCACCGAACCGAGGCGCTCAGCCGCAACCTGTGCCGCGAACGGCGTACTTTTTCGAGAGCCGCGGAATCCGCTGCCGCCGGCAGTCGCCCATCCGAGGGTATTCCCTTGTCGATCGGTAATAGTGATGATGGTGTTATTGAACGACGCGTGAATATGCGCGATACCATCGATCACCGTCTTTTTCTCGCGTTTCTTTGTCCGTGTAGTTGACGTTGCCATGAAGTTTACTCGGTTATTTCTTAATCATCCGCCGTGGACCTTTTCGGGTTCTGGCATTGGTTTGCGTCTGTTGGCCGCGCGTTGGAAGTCCGCGACGATGCCTGATCCCCCGGTAGCATCCGAGGTCCATCAAGCGCTTAATGTTCATCGAAATTTCACGCCGAAGGTCACCTTCGATGGTAAATTTCGTCACGCCACTTCTAAGGGCTTCAAGTTGTTCTTCCGTGAGATCTTTGATCATCACGTTTTCTTCAACCTCCGATTGTTGGCAAATTTTCTTCGCTAAAGTGCCGCCAATTCCATAAATTTCTTGGATAGCAATGACAGTGTGTTTCCTGTCTGGGATGTTTACGCCTGCTACACGTGCCATAGTATCGTCCTCAAATTACTCTCATTAACCTTGGCGTTGCTTGTGCCGAGGCTCTTTACAAATTACTCGAATCACGCCTTTCCGTTTAATAACGCGGCAGTTGCGACAGATGCGTTTAACTGATGCTCGAATTTTCACCTTCTCACCTATTTGTTAGTTAGCGTCGGCCATAGCCTTTTAGGTTCGCCTTCTTCAGCAAACCTTCGTATTGATGCGACATTAAATGCGCCTGAACTTGCGACATAAAATCCATCACGACAACAACGATGATCAACAGCGAAGTCCCGCCAAAATAAAACGGCACGTTAAATTTCAATATTAGAAATTCCGGCAATAAGCACACTGACGTTATGTAAATAGCGCCAGCTACCGTTAGACGCGTCATGACGCTGTCGATATATCGAGCCGTCTGCTCTCCGGGTCGTATACCCGGAATGAATGCGCCCGATTTCTTCAAGTTGTCTGCTGTTTCTTTCGGGTTAAATACCAAGGCCGTGTAAAAGAAGCAGAAAAATATAATTGCTGCCGCGTAAAACATTACGTAAAGCGGCTGGCCTGGCGATAACGTACTTGCCAAGTCGCGCATCCAGCCCATCCCTTCCATATTGCCGAACCAACCCCCAATCGTTGCCGGAAACAAAATGATGCTCGAAGCGAAGATCGGCGGGATTACGCCGGCCATATTGAGTTTCAGCGGCAAGTGGCTCGATTGCCCGCCGAACTGATTTTTTTGTTTGGCGTAATTAACGGTGATTCTTCGCTGACCACGCTCTACAAATACGACAAACGCTGTGACCAAAATTGCCAACGAAAACAACGCAAGAACCATAATTATTGACAGCTCGCCGGTACGCGAGAGTTCCAGTGTCCCGCCAATAGCCGAGGGCAGACCTGCAACAATTCCAGCGAAAATAATCATTGAAATCCCGTTACCAATACCCCGTTCAGTGACTTGTTCACCGAGCCACATTAAAAATAACGTTCCTGTGACCAAGGTCGTAACGCAGGTAATGCGAAACGCAAGACCCGGATCGATAACTAATTGAAGTCCTGCGGCCGATTGGCCCTCGAGCATTACGGCGACACCCAGTGACTGAAACAGTGCTAAGACGACGGTTCCATAGCGCGTGTATTGGGTAATTTGTCTGCGCCCGGATTCTCCCTCTTTTTTTAGCTGCTCAAGCTTCGGGTGGACGACGGTCAAAAGTTGCATAATGATCGACGCAGATATGTAAGGCATGATGCCGAGCGCTACAACTGAAAATCGTTCCAGCGCGCCGCCCGAAAACATATTAAACATATCGAGAATCGTGCCGCGTTGTTGATCAAACAACGTCACCAAGGCGCTCGGATTAATTCCAGGGACCGGAATATGGGTACAAATACGGAATACCACAAGTGCGCCAAGCAGGAATAAAATTCTCTGACGCAATTCGGTGAGCTTCCCGATACCGGCAAGTCCCCCTGGGATATTTCGATTCGCAGTCGCCATATTAGTCTTCGATGCTGCCGCCGGCGCTTTCGATGGCCGCACGTGCGCCCTTCGTCACGCGAAGCCCTTTTACTTTTACAGCTTTGTCGACGCTACCCGAAAAAATAATCTTGACCGTAAGTACGTCATTTCTCAATAAACCTGCAGCTTTCAACGACTCTAGGGTAATAATTTCTGCATCAACGAGGTTTAATTCGTGCAGTCGTATCTCGTCGTAGTACGCGCTGGTTCGAGAATGAAATCCGCCTTTAGGTAACCGGCGTTGCAGTGGCATTTGCCCACCTTCAAACCCTACCTTGTGGTATCCGCCCGATCGTGAGCGCTGGCCCTTATGTCCGCGTCCGCAAGTTTTTCCTGATCCTGAACCGATCCCACGACCAACGCGTTTGCGCGCCTTTGTTGCTCCATCACCCGGTTTTATCGTGTTTAAATACATCACGCTTCCTCGACGTCGAGCATGTAAGAAATTTTGTTTACCATTCCGCGGTTTTCGACGGTATCGTCGACTTCTACGCAATGGCGAATTCGACGAAGGCCCAGTCCGGCCGCGCAGGCTTTATGTGCAGCCAATCGGCCGCTCGTGCTGCGTGTCAGTGTCAGTTTAATCTTGCCCGCCATTTTCTTACCCTCGGATTTCCTCAACCGTTTTACCGCGTTTTGCGGCCATGAAGTCCGGCGACGACATGTTTTTTAAACCGTTGATGGTCGCACGGACAACATTCACGGGATTCGTAGTACCAATACACTTAGCCAATACGTTGTGCACACCTACAACTTCAAACACCGCCCGCATCGGGCCGCCGGCGATGATGCCCGTGCCTTGCGAAGCCGGCTGCATATAGACTTTTGCTGCTCCGTGTTCGCCAATGATCGCGTACTGCAGGGTGTCTTCGTTTAATGAAATATCTTCCATGTTGCGGCGCGCATTCTCCATCGCCTTCTGGATAGCAACCGGCACTTCGCGAGCTTTGCCGCGGCCGAGCCCAACCTTGCCTGCTCCATCACCAACAACGGTTAGCGCCGTAAAACCAAAGATTCGTCCGCCTTTTACTACTTTCGCAACGCGATTGACGGCCACGAGTTTCTCGAAGATGCCTTCTTGATTCTGTTGAGTACCAGATGCATATGCCATAGCAATTTAACTCCTAAAATTTGAGGCCATGTTCACGAGCTGCATCCGCAAGCGCTTTCACTCGACCGTGATACTTGAATCCGCCGCGATCAAACGCGACCTTCTCAACGCCGGCGGCTCGTCCACGCTCTGCGACTGCTTTTCCGACAATCGCGGCGGCCTCGACGTTACCGCCTGTTTTGATTGACTCGCGTAAATCTTTATCTAACGTTGATGCGCTCGCTAAAACTATTCCACCACTCGAATCGATGATTTGAGCATAGATATGTCGCGGCGTGCGATTAATGCACAGACGATTCTCGCGAAGGTACTTAATATGGCTTCGCGTTTTTCGCGCACGCCGTAGTCGTGATAATTTTTTATTCATTGCGCCATTAACTCTTCTTAGCTTCCTTGCGAACGATTTGTTCGTCGGAATACTTAACACCTTTGCCTTTGTACGGCTCGGGTTTGCGATACGCGCGAATGTTAGCGGCCACTTGGCCGACGCGTTGTTTGTCCATGCCCTTGATCACAATTTCCGTCTGGCTGGGCGTCTCTATTGTTATGTCTTCTGGAATTTCGAAGTTAATCGGGTGCGAATAACCTAGCGACAGGTTCAGTACTTTGCCGCTCAATTGTGCCCGATAGCCGACCCCGACGATTAATAACCGGCGCTCAAACCCATCACTCACACCAATCACTAGATTGTTCAATAGTGCGCGCGATGTGCCCGATAATGCGACGGCCGATTGCGAATCATTTCTCGCTTTTATCTTTAGTTGCCCGTCATCGAGGACAACACCTACTTCATCATGGACATTCCATTCCATGCTTCCTTTGCTACCCTTAACTGTAACTTTCTGCCCGTCGACTTGTACATCGACGGCTGCCGGTATGGGGATTGGGGAACTTGCGACGCGTGACATGAGCTTAATTCCTTAGTTAGTAAACCGAGCAGAGTACTTCGCCGCCAATTCCTTGCGCGCGAGCCTCACGATCGCTCATCAATCCTCGCGACGTAGAGACAATCGCAATGCCTAATCCGCCGACCACCGATGGTAGAGCGTCCTTACCCCGGTAAACGCGCAAACTCGGTTTGCTTGTTCGCTGAATGTGGGCAATTACCGGCTGTCCTTCGTAGTATTTCAGTTCGATAATTAGTTCCGGATGTGCGCCTTCGTAAACTGTTTTGAAATCCGATATGTAACCCTCATCCTTCAGCACTTTTGCGATTGCGGACTTGGATTTCGATGCTGGCATCGACACATCGACACGCTCTCTCGCGTGCGCGTTACGAATGCGGGTGAACATATCGGCAATTGGGTCTTGCATAGTCATAGTAAATTATCTCTTGCGCCAAATAACGGAGCGTCTACCAACTCGCCTTTACCAGGCCGGGGACATGCCCTTCCATTGCTAATCGACGCAATTCGTTACGCGATAGCCCGAATTTTCGGTAGTATCCATGCGGTCTACCTGTCAACCGACAGCGATTTCTACCGCGAACGGGACTCGAATCACGCGGTAACTTTTGCAATTTAATTCGCGCTGCATCGCGTTCTTCCATCGATAGTTCCATATCGGTCACCGCTGTTTTGAGCGCGGCGCGTTTAGCAGCATAACGTTCTGCTAAGAGTGTCCGTCTGCGCTCCCGGTTTATCATCGATTTCTTTGCCATAGTGCTAAACCTTACGTTCGTAGGGGGAAGTTAAATGCTCGCAATAGCGCACGCCCTTCGTCATCGTTCTTCGCGCTAGTCGTGATGCAGATGTCCATTCCTCGAATTGAATCAATTTTGTCGTAGTCGATTTCAGGAAAAATAATTTGTTCTCGAACACCCAAGGTGTAGTTTCCGCGTCCATCGAATGCTTTGTCACTGAATCCGCGGAAATCCCGGATACGTGGAATGGCAACGTTGATTAACCGGTCTAAGAATTCGTACATGCGACTGCGCCGCAACGTCACTTTTGCCCCAATTGGCCAACCGTCTCGTATCTTAAATCCCGCGATTGATTTTCGCGCTAAGCACACGACCGGTTTCTGTCCGGAAATAAGCTCCAAGTCACTTAGCGCGTGCTCCATCACCTTCTTGTCAGTTGTTGCTTCGCCGAGTCCCATATTGATCGTGACTTTAGTCACACGTGGAACTTCCATGACGCTACTAAGCTTAAGTTCTTCTTTAAGCTTTCCGACGAACGCTTCGCGATATTGTGTTTCCAATCTAGGCATCTTGAATTTGCCCGACAACTAAATGTCGACCACCTCATTGTTCGATTTAAAATAACGGACTTTCCGATCGTCCTCTAGCGTCTTGATGCCGACCCGATCGGGCTTTTGCGTAACCGGGTTGTATAAAGCAACGTTCGATATATGGATAGACGCTTCTTTCTCTATAATGCCGCCTGGGACTCCAGCTTGCGGATTCGGCTTCGTATGTCGTTTGACGAGATGAACGCCTTCCACAATCACACGGGCATCGTCCAATACGCGTAGCACGGAGCCGCGCTTACCTTTATCTCGACCGCTTAACACGACGATATCATCGCCTTTTCTTATCTTTTTCATTCTGGACTATCCTGGTCTATAGCACTTCAGGTGCCAGAGAGACGATTCGCATAAACCTATCGCCACGTAATTCGCGGGTAACGGGCCCAAATATTCGCGTGCCGATCGGCTGAAATTGTTTGTCTAGCAATACCGCTGCATTACCGTCAAAGCGAATTAGCGAGCCATCTGGTCGACGCACGCCTTTACGAGTTCGTACGACGACTGCATCAAACACTTCACCTTTTTTAACTTTGCCGCGCGGAATGGCTTCCTTGACCGTCACCTTAATGACGTCACCAATGTTGGCGTAACGGCGCTTGGATCCGCCCAACACTTTAATGCACATCAAGCGGCGCGCCCCGCTGTTGTCAGCAGCATCAAGCATGGATTGCATTTGTATCATTGTCCGATTCTCCGCCGTCTGCGCGTATTCATTTTCTTGTAAGCTCTAAATTTGGGCTGCGCGTTGCAAAACTTTCTGTAATCGCCATGCCTTCCGTTTCGATAAAGGCCGGCATTCTTCGATCGCAACCGTATCGCCTTCATTGCACTCGTTATTCTCATCATGAGCCAATAACTTCGTTGAACGGCGAATGTACTTTTTGTATAGCGGATGTTCGACTTGACGATCTATCTGAACAGAGATGGTCTTGTCCATTCGGTTGCTGACAACTTGTCCGACAACAGTCCGTGCCGCCGTGCCTAGTTCGCTCATGCTGCGTCACCCATTTTCTTTTCACTCAAAACTAATTTCAGTCGTGCAATATCACGTCGCACTTCACCAAAAATGCTAGATCGAGGCGGCTGTCCAGATCCAGCTTGCATGCGAAGGTTGAATTGCTCGCGTCGTTTTTCCAACAGCAACTTGTTCAGGTCATCGAGCGTTTTTTCACGCATTTCTTTCGCTTTCATTACAGCATTTTCCGCGTAGCAAACGTTGTTCGTACAGGGAGCTTTGCAGCAGCCAGGCGAAATGCTTCGCGCGCAAGTTCTTCGTCCACCCCTTCCATTTCGTAAAGCATCGTGCCGGGTTTGATTTGCGCGACCCAATACTCGACGTTCCCTTTGCCCTTACCTTGCCGAACTTCGAGCGGCTTTTTCGTGATCGGTTTGTCGGGGAATATACGGATCCAAATTTTTGCGCCACGTTTAACGTGGCGCGTTAACGCGCGTCGCCCAGCTTCTATTTGGCGCGCGGTGATTCGGCCACGAGTCGTTGCCTTCAGGCCGTACTCGCCGAAACTAACTTTCGCACCGCGCAGCGCCATACCTCGGTTACGACCCTTTTGCTGCTTTCTAAACTTAGTATTTTTCGGTTGTAGCACGACCTAACTCCCAGCTGCCGCCGTTTCAGCGGATTCTTCAACAGGCACATCGGCACTTTTTATAATTTCGCCTTTGAATATCCAGACTTTTACACCGATGACACCATACGTCGTGTTTGCTTCAGCTAAGCCGTAATCTATATCCGCGCGCAATGTATGTAACGGCACTCGACCTTCGCGATACCACTCAGAACGAGCAATCTCAGCGCCATTCAGACGCCCTCCGACATTAATTTTTATTCCTTGTGCGCCGAGCCGCATCGAATTCGATACCGCGCGTTTCATCGCACGTCGGAACATAATTCGACGTTCCAACTGTTGCGCCACGGACTCCGCGACCAGGTAAGCGTCGAGCTCAGGTTTGCGTATTTCTTCAACGCTTATATGCGCTGGAATTCCCATGAGCTTTGAAACTTGTTTGCGCAGCGCATCGATATCCTCGCCCTTCTTGCCAATCACAATACCGGGCCGGGCTGTATGCACGGTGATTCTTGCGTTATTCGCGGGGCGCTCAATTTGAATTCGACTGACCGAAGCATGTGCCAATTTCTTGCGTAAGAATTCTCGAATTTCCAAATCTGCATTCAGATAGTTCGCATAATTTTTTGTGTCGGCGTACCAAGTCGAGGTCCAGTCCTTCACGATTCCCAAACGAATTCCGTATGGGTGTACTTTTTGTCCCATCGCTATTGCCCCGATTCCGCAACTGCCACAGTAACGTGACTCATGCGTTTTAAAATTTTATTCGCTCGTCCTCGAGCCCGCGGTCGCCAGCGTTTCATTGTTGGCCCTTCGTCGACCATGATTTTGCTAACAAACAGTTCGTCGACGTCAGCAGCGTCATTGTGCTCTGCATTTGCAATCGCAGATTCCAGCACCTTCTTAATTATCTTGGCTGCTTTTTTATTGCTGAAGGTAAGTAAATTGATCGCGCTATCCACTGGCAATCCGCGGATCTGATCAGCGACCAATCGAACTTTTTGCGCCGAGATACGCGTATTCTTTAATTTTGCAACGGTTGCCATGTTGTTACCTCGTTATTTCGCTTTGCGGTCAGCGACGTGGCCGCGAAACGTGCGTGTCGGCGCGAACTCACCCAACTTATGGCCGACCATATTTTCGCTAATATAAACTGGCATATGCTGTCGACCGTTATGTACCGAGATTGTCAGCCCCACCATATCTGGAATAATCATCGAACGGCGAGACCAAGTTTTAATCGGCCGTTTATCGTTATTCGCCCGTGACGTCTCCACCTTCTTTTCAAGGTGGTGATCGATAAACGGCCCTTTTTTAATTGAACGTGGCATAAATTAAACTCCGCAACTAGCGCTTATTGCGTCTGCGAACGATAAGTTTATTCGTCCGTTTATTTGTTCTGGTCTTGTAACCTTTAGTCGGTTGTCCCCAAGGACTCACCGGGTGGCGTCCGCCAGAAGTTCGACCTTCGCCTCCACCATGTGGATGATCGACCGGGTTCATAGCAACACCTCGAACCGTCGGGCGTACGCCTCTCCAGCGTTTCGCGCCCGCTTTACCAAGCGACCGTAACGAATGTTCTGAATTACCAACTTCGCCTATTGTCGCCCGGCATTCGCTCGGTACTTTGCGCATTTCTCCGGAGCGCAACCTCAGGGTTGCCGTCGCTCCTTCGCGCGCAACATATTGAATTCCCGCACCTGCACTACGTCCGAGTTGTGCGCCCTTCTCTGGTTGGAGCTCGACGCAGTGGACAATTGTTCCAACTGGAATGTTGCGCAGCGGCAGACAGTTGCCAACTTGGATGGGTGCGTCTATACCGGATCGAATATTTGCTCCGACAACCAGCCCCTTTGGCGCGATGATGTAACGTCGCTCCCCGTCGGCATATAAAACAAGCGCAATGTGAGCGGTTCGATTCGGATCGTACTCCAGGCGTTCCACAGTTGCCGGAATGCCATCTTTGCGTCTTTTGAAGTCGACGATCCGATAGTGTTGTTTGTGGCCACCGCCACGATGACGAACCGTAATGCGTCCAGCATTGTTGCGACCAGACGTACGCTTCTGCGGTTCTAGAAGCGGCGCGTAGGGCTCGCCCTTATGCAATTCTTGGGAGACCACCCGGACCATCCCGCGGCGGCCTGGTGATGTCGGATTTGATTTATGTAAAGCCATTGTCTG
>CAWLAW010000016.1:0-14826 GCA_963854885.1 Gammaproteobacteria bacterium
TGAGACGCTAAAACGCTTGTCGAATTACATGGGTTCGAATTAACCAGCGCTGGGGTCATGGATATGTTTCCGCACACATCGCATGTCGAATCGATTGCCGTGTTTAATCAATCGTAATTACGCGATGGCAGAATTTCGAAGTACTGTGTCAACAATCTCATTGATCGATGTTTCACAGGAGCGAGGTCGCGATCGGTGTTCACATTCGAACGATGCTTAGGCACAGATTCAATTTGAGTCGCTTATTGAAGATCGCGACAGGCCAGATTCGAGCGTGGCTTACTATCATCGTGCTTGTTGGAGTTGTGTTTTCCACAGCTTGTAGCGATACGCGTTCGGGCGCGATTCGCTTCGGATTGGCCAGCGAGCCCGCCACCTTAGATCCGCGTTTTGCCACTGACGCTACGTCCTATCGAATAATCCGCTTAATTTTCGAGGCGCTCGTGGATTTCGACGAGAACTATCAAGCAGTGCCGTCGCTTGCGCGTTGGGAGCAGCTTTCGCCTGTGAAGTACCGATTCTACTTGAACCAGGGAGCGACATTTCACAATGGTCAAGACCTCACAAGCGATGATGTTATCGCGACTTACGAATCTATATTAGATCCTGCAATCGTCTCGCCGCACCGCAGTTCGTTGGAAAATATTGTATCAATGACCGCGCCGTCGCGAGATATAGTTGATTTCGAATTACGTCAGGCCGACCCGTTGTTTCCAGGCCCACTCGTAATAGGCATCATGCCACGCGCCTCTATTGAGGCATCTCCTACGAGTATCGACGTACCGATCGGCAGCGGCCCATTTTCGGCGATAGATGTCGTTTCTGCATCACGCCTAGTTCTTCGGCGAATCGCGGATCAACAAGAAATCGAATTTCTAACAGTTAAAGATCCAACGGTTCGCGCGTTAAAGATCGCTCACGGCGAACTCGATATTATTCAAGGTTCAATGACCCCTGAACTCGTCGAATGGCTCGCTGGTCGCGACGGCGTGCAATCGAATTATCGTGCCGGCACGACGTTTACCTACTTGGGCTTTAACTTGGGCGATCCAATGACGGGAAATTCAGATCTTCGACGCGCGATTTCCCATGCGGTTGATCGCACCTCACTCACCCGTTTTATGTTTGGCGGGCACGCGCGGCTCGCATCGGCGATTTTCACGCCCGAGCATTGGGCAGGTCATGACCATCTACCGGCTCTTGCATATGATCCACAAAGAGCCCGAACAATTCTCTCTCAGTTGGGCTATGGGGTCGATAATCCGTTGCGCTTGAGTTACAAGACCTCAAGCGATCATTTCCGATTACGCATTGCGACAGCGATTCAAGATCAGCTCGCCCAGGTGGGCATCAAACTGGATATCCAAAGCTACGATTGGGGAACATTTTATGCGGACGTAAAAGCCGGCAGGTTTCAGTTATATAGCTTGTCTTGGGTTGGATTAAAGCAACCTGATATTTTTCGTTACGCTTTCCATAGTGAGTCAATCCCCCCTGCGGGAGCGAACCGAGGACGCTATATGTCGCCAAAAGTCGACGAGTTAATTGAACGGGCGGAAACTGAAACAAAATTGGCGGTGCGGGCGACGATTTATCGGCAGATTCAGCAACATCTACTCAATGATTTACCTTATATCCCTATGTGGTTTGAAGATACGACGTTAATTTATCGGCATTCCATCGTAGGCTATGACACGGTACTCGACGGCCACTACGATGGTTTAATTAACGTAAGTCGGAGCGCGATCGATGAATAAGACGTCCGTCGAGATTAACCTAACAACGCAAAAATTGGTCCTGTTCGGCCCCAACAACGCGCTTGAAGAATTCCAGGTTTCTACCGCCACGAACGGCGCGGGAGAACAAATGGACAGTGAATGTACGCCGCGTGGAAAACATATCATCGATGAGAAAATTGGCCGCGGATGTGCTCGCAATACCGTTTTCGTCGGTCGGCTTCCGACCGGAGAGATATATGATCGTAGCTTGCGCGAGCAGCATCCTGAAAGAGATTGGATCGTCACCCGGATAATGTGGTTAAGCGGTCTCGAAGACGCTCGAAATCTCGGCGATCGCGTTGACAGCAAGGCCCGTTATATCTATATCCACGGGACACCTGAGGATACTGACATGGGCGAACCTGGCTCACGTGGCTGCGTGCGCATGGCTAATGCTGACATTGAACTTTTGTTTGAGCGCGTCGATGTAGGTACCCAGGTTTCGATAATTGAGTGATACTCGGAATGCACGGATATTCGTTAGCTAGTTGAATTAACGTAATTTATTTCCATGTTTAGACGGAGAACAGCGGTATTCACGAAATTATTTTGCTGATGGTGTCAACCAAATTCGACCTCCTGCGTTGATAAGGGTGAAGAGAAAATTAACCCTAATGCAGGAGAACGCTATGAAAATTACATCATTACTCTCGACCAGCCTCATATTCATGACTTGTTATACCATCGCGCCGGCTTATGCCGATCCGGGTGATGTTATAGATGAACATCTGGATCGTCGTGGCGATCGCATCGACGAGCGTCTCGACCGCAAGGGCGATCGCGTCGAACAACGTTTGGATGACAAAGGTGATCGCATCGAGGAGCGCTTTGACAGCCGTGCGGATCGCGCCCGCGCAGCCGGCAAAGACGGACTTGCCGATCGGCTCGAGAACAAGGGCAATCGAATTGATAATCGCCTAGATCGCAAAGGTGATCGAATAGAAAATAAATTGGACCGGCGTGGAGATCGAATCGACGATCGCTGGGATCGGCGATCGAGCAGCGACCAGCCGGCCTCGGGTCGCGATCGTGCCGCCAAGCATATTGATCGTCGTGGTGATCGAATTGAACGCCGTTCCGATGTCCGAGGGAATCGAGTAGAGAAGCGATTTGATCGGCGTGCCGACGTCGCACGTAACAACGGTCGTGACGGTCGGGCTCGACGCCTTGAACGCAATGGTGATCGCGCAAATCGTCGCATCGATCGCAAAGGCAATCGCGCGAATCGCCGGCTGGACAGACGTTCCAACCGAGTCGCGCGGCGATAGCTGCATACGCGCTATTGTCGCTTTTCTGATCCGTCGACGGTGATTGATTTTCGACGGTTTATGGGAGACACGTTCTGGAAAATTCGAAGGCGCTTGACGAGTTTCTCTCGGGAGTTGAGCGTCGCGCCTATCGAATGTCCGAACTCGCGACCGGTAATCGCGATGACGCGCTGGATCTTGTGCAAGATGCAATGGTCAAATTGATCGATAAATACGCTACCCGCGATCCCCAGGAGTGGGGACCGCTGTTCTACCGTATACTGCAACGCCGGATCCTCGATTGGCACCGACGCAACACAGTTCGGCGGCGCGTGCTGGGTTTTATTCGGCGTGACGACGGAGGTGATGGCGAATCACTGGAGAATTATCCGGACGGCGCCGCCCGCCCGCTGGATCAACTCGTTGACGCGGAAAACTTAGTCGGGCGCATAAATCCAGCATTACGAGCGCTGCCAGTACGACAACAGCAAGTTTTCATGTTGCGTCTTTGGGAAGGCTTAAGCGTGAAACAAACCGCGGCAGCGATGGGTTGTTCGCAAGGTAGCGTCAAAACTCATTATTCTCGGGCAATGAAAACGCTGCGCAGCAAATTAGGCGGACTCGACCATGAGTATAAATGACGAAGAAATTCTCACCGCGATAAAAAGCGAACTCGATGGTGACCTCGATCGGATCGATAGTTCGATACTAAAGAAGTTGCAACACAGTCGCCGTGAGGCGTTGGCGCAATCGGCCAATCGGCGACTGTTCGCTCCACGTATCGCCCCCGCACTTGCGTTCGTAACTAGCGTGGTCGTGTTTATCGTGTTGTTGCGCGTTCCCGGGTTTTCGATTTCTCCACTTGACCCAGATGCCGTGTTATCGGAATTAGAATTTGTAGAAAGCGAGATTGAGCTCGTCGATGAACTCGAGTTTTTTCGTTGGTTAGATGCGAATGGACATGCGGGGTAGCCGCTTAATTGCGCTCGTTTCACTCATCGGCTTATGGTCTTTTGCAGCGACAGCTGAGGATGCTCCCAGTCTTGAGTTCCTTGAATTTCTATCCGACTGGCAAGACGCCGATGGCGAAATTCTTGAAGCACGAATGTTTGATGACGAGCACTCAGCTCCGACGAAGCCCGATGCGGAGGTTTCTGATCAACATGAATAAAATTGTTCTTATGATCGTGTTGCTTAGCAGCGTTGACGTGTTCGCGGAATCAATCTCGACGATCCCGTGGTCGGCGCTTGAATTGAGCGAGCAGGAAATTTTGAGAAAGGCCGAATCGGACTGGGACAATTATCCGCCCGCAAGGCAACAAAAGTTACTTAATGGCGCGCGTAAATGGGGAGCGTTGTCACCAGAAAATCGTCAATTGATGCGGCGGAATCAGCAATATCTTAAACGTTTAAATCCACAACGCCGTCAAAGATTGCTAAATCGCATGAAACGTTTTCGGGCATTGCCGGACGTTGAAAAAATCCGATTGCGCGACACGTTTCGAAAGTTCAAGCGTTTACCGGTCCAGAAAAGACGTCAGCTACGCGAACAATGGAAAAAAAATCCCCGGCCGAGCGACGTAAATTTAGGCGTGAGTCAATTCAACGCAATCGGTCAAAGAGCCGTAACGGCGCTTCCAATGGCGCTGCGGGGGAGCGCCAGCGCATCATTCACAATCGTCGCAAACAACGAGCAGATGGAGGTCGCAAAGCGCATCGAGAATATCGCCGCAACTAGCAGCCTGTCGCTCAGCGCGTAAATCTACTAATTTATTGACGATTGTCGACATTGGAATGCTCGACTAAGTATTTCGCGAACCGTTTGATCTGAAGATCATAGAGCGCCAGCTCGCCGCCAGTCTTGATAGCCGCTATAGCCAACCGCCCAACCAACATAAGTAGTAAGATACCGATGATCCAGGCAACAAAATAAGATAATCGAAACCCGAGCGCGCTATTCACTTCATTCACGCGGCTGGCTTGCGCGCCAATGCTGTCAGCAGAATTGAGGTCGGCGTTCGGCGTGGCGGATGTTAGTGCTTTGTCGAGATTCGAGCCTTTTTCGATCGCCCGTGCAAGGCGTTCGATATTTTGCGGTTGCTGATACAACGACCATGATTCGTTGATTACCTTCAACCCAATCCATAGGCCAACAATCATGAGTATAAAGCCGACTGCACGTACAATTAGGTGAGTAATTTGAGTCGTGTTATCTAACCAACGTGTATCTTGATCAACGTCTTCGAACTGGTGACGGGCCACTATCTTATTCCCTGTGGTGTTGAGGCTTGCAGTGTGGCAACTTTAGCACAGCTCATCGCGATGCGGCAGCGACCCTCAATCCTCGATGTCGTTAGCGGCTGCGGTAAAATTGCTCGCGAAACTCCGAATTAGGCTAAAATTGAGCCGCGATGGCCTCACACTTGTGACTGAATAATGGGTTCTTTAGCGGTACAGCGAATTATTACTGCGGCGGTCGTCATGCTTGGCGTGTCCTCGATTACGTTCTTCTTATTGCATCTCGTGCCCGGCGATCCCATCGAGGTCATGCTCGGAGAATCCGCCAATATCGCCGATCGCGCGCAACTAAGAGCGGAACTCGGCCTCGACGCTCCGCTTTTTCAACAATGGACGAAATTTCACGCTGGATTATTAAAGTTTGATTTCGGCGTTTCCCTATACTCAAAGAAACCTATTTCAACCCTTATCGTTTCGCGACTTCCGTGGACCGTGATGCTGGCAATGTTCAGTCTCGGGACGGCATTAGTAATCGCGCTTCCGTTAGGGATTCTTTCGGCTTTACGGCCGAATAGCGCGGTGGATTCGTTTGCTGCGACGGTGTCGTTGCTCGGTGTTTCAGTGCCGAACTTTTTGCTCGGACCGCTGTTAATTATCGTTTTCTCACTCGGTTTAGGTTGGTTTCCCGTGAGTGGAAATAGCGCGCCTATGTCAATCGTGTTGCCCGCGCTAACGCTTGGCGCTTCGCTAGCAGCGATACTGTCGCGCATGATACGTGCGTCTTTGCTCGAGGTATTATCTGAGGAATATATTGTCGCAGCGCGGGCCCGTGGCCTTAAGGCGTCGATAGTCATCGTATTTCATGCGTTGCCAAACGCGGCTTTACCTGTATTGACCATAATCGGCTTACAACTGGGCGCGCTGCTCGGTGGGGCGGTAATTACCGAGATGATTTTTGCTTGGCCGGGAATTGGGCAGCTCACAATTGAAGCTATTCAGCGTCGTGATTACCCGCTGGTCCAAGCCTGTGTAATTATCATCAGTTTTGCTTACGTTACAGTCAACATGCTGACAGATTTAGTTTACGCGCGGGTCGATCCGCGGATTCAGCGTTAATGCGTTCGACGACCATCATGTGCCTAATTGTCATCGGAATTTGGTTGACCGTTGCACTGCTTGCACCGTTTATAATTGGCGACGGTAATTCAATAAACCTTGAAAAATTATTCGTCGAACCTTCAGGGGAATCGTTGTTTGGCCACGACGATTTAGGCCGCGATATTGGCCCAAGGATCCTTGTCGGAGCGCGTGTTTCGTGCAGTATTGCGTTTTTTGTCGTCGCTATATCTGTCGTAGTTGGCACGACAATCGGTATTTTCCTTGGTTGGCACGGTGGCCTGATAGATATTATCGGCGTACGAATTCTGGATGTTTTTTTAGCGTTTCCTGGGATTTTACTGGCGATAGCACTCGCGGCCGTCCTCGGACCCGGGGTGGAGAACGTTCTAATTGCTCTGTCCGTCGTGGGATGGGTTGGTTTTGCACGGCTAGCCCGTGCGCAAACACTTAGCGTTAAACATCGCGATCACGTTTTAGTCGCACAAGCGCTTGGAACTCCGCTATTTAAAATTTGTCGAATACACATACTGCCGTTGATTGCAGCTCCGATAATTGTCGAGGCGACATTCGCCATCGCGGCTGTAATAATTGCCGAAGCAGGACTCTCATTCCTCGGCTTAGGTGTCCAGCCTCCGACACCCTCGTGGGGAGCGATGATCAAAGAAGGCACGCGCTATCTATTGATTGCACCGCATATGGCGATCGGCCCAGGTTTGGCACTTTTTTCGATTGTGCTTTCAATAAACACGGTGGGCGATAGTCTACGCGACCACCTACAAATAAAACGCGGCGCTTTTCAAAACTTATAGTCAATGCGGGCCCGCTAATTTCATTTAATGACTAATACTTCGATTTACTATGGCACTTGGCCCACTAATAACTGATATCGACGGCGCGGAATTAAGCGCCCACGATCGCGAACTACTGGCTCACCCGATGGTTGGTGGGGTGATCCTGTTTTCGAGAAATTATGAAAGCGTCGAACAGATACGCCTTGTCACTGAACAATTGCACGCGTTGCGAAATCCAAAGCTGTTGATCGCCGTCGATCACGAGGGCGGGAGGGTCCAGAGGTTTCGCGATGGGTTTACCGAACTACCCGCTGCGAGGTTGATCGGTGATCTTTACGATAAAGATGCGCAAGCCGGACTGTACTTCGCGCAACAATGTGGATGGCTAATGGCCACAGAACTGCGTAGCGTCGGGGTGGATTTCAGTTTTGCGCCCGTCCTGGATGTACGGAATTCGCGCAGCCAAATCATCGACGATCGTGCTTTCCACAAAGATCCCCACTGCGTCGCGCGACTTGGTCACGCCTTTGTGAGAGGAATGCACCAAGCGGGCATGGCGGCGGTCGGCAAACATTTTCCAGGCCACGGAACGGTAATTGCCGATTCACACCTCGAGCTGCCGGTGGATCAAAGAAGTTATTACGATATAACGAAGAATGATTTAATTCCTTTTCGGCTACTGGCGAATGACATCGACGCCATCATGCCTGCTCATGTTGTTTATCCAAAAATCGATACGAAGCCGGCCGGTTATTCTTCAGTGTGGATTCAGAAAATCCTACGCGAAGAACTCGGCTTCCAGGGCATCGTATTCAGCGATGATCTCAACATGTCTGGTGCTGCAGAGGCGGGAGACGTAATCGAACGGGCTAGCTTATCGCGGCAAGCCGGCTGCGATTTAATCTTGCTGTGTAACGATCGTGCCGGAACCGAAACATTGTTATCACGCGCAAATTGGCGTGTCGAACCATTGACTCAAGTTCGCTTGATGCGCATGCATGGGAAGGGTCGGGTGATCGAATTCGAGGAATTGTGTAACGACGATAGGTGGATTGCAGCCAATGACCGAGTGGCGGAGGTTAGCCAAGAGCGTATGCTCGACCTAGGCGACGATATGCTCACCTAGCGTGCCGGATTATCGGACACCATATATGCACCTTATTAGGGATAGGAATCGCAGTCAGATTATTTTGAGACCTCTCTTGGCTTGGATATGCCTCGCATTGCTAAGCCTCATAGTCGCCGCGCAGGCGTCGGCTACTGAATGCCCGCCACTCGAGCGTCAAGACCAGCAAACTCGCCGGTCAATTTATTCTCGAGGACTTTTGTGGCGGGTCGAATCTTCCGACGGCTTGATAAGCCATCTTTTTGGCACGATTCATCTATCCGATCCTCGGATCACCAGATTGTCCGCCGAGTCACTGTCACGGTTGCTCGAAAGCGAGAGTTTCGTCATGGAAGTTGTGCTTAATCGCGAGACGTTTTCGAGCATGGCAAGCGCGATGATTTTTTCGAGCCACGACACACTCGAGACCATAAGCGGTGCCGCCACTTATAAGCGCGCGATCAGGTTACTAGAACGCTACGGCTTGAGCGCATCGAGAGCAAATCGGTTAAAGCCTTGGGCGGTCTATACGATACTATCGTTACCGCCCGGTCAGTCAGGCTTACCGCTCGACTTGCGTCTTATGACGCTGGCGCAAGAAAATCAGCTTCCGGTATATGGTCTGGAGACGATCGAAGAACAAACTACATTGTTTGATTCCATGGACATTGCCGATCAGCTCGTGCTTCTCCAGCAAGCAGTGTGCAATTACGATCTTGCGCAATCGGATATTGAGGAAATCATTGGCCATTATCTCAAGCACGATTTAAACGCAATGCTGCGCATGACCGAGACCTATCGCTATCCAGGTTCCGAACGGTTTATCGATGCGCTGCTGTGGCGACGAAATAAGATCATGGCTGAACGGATGCAAGCGCATCTACGTCGCGGTGCCGCCTTTGTCGCCGTCGGGGCGCTTCACTTGCCCGGCAAAGGAGGTATTTTGGACCTGCTAACTAGAGATGGATATTCCGTCATGGCGATAGATTAACCAGGCAAGTGTCGCGTGTAGCATCGATTCGCGCGAGCAAACTGATCGCGCTTGCTGGAAGAAATTTATTCTAGCTTTCCGGTACACTTGACCAGCTGTGAGGTTAATCGTCGGATCGAATTAAAACGCGAGGTTCTAGCGGAGACCGCCTAGAAAACGAAAATGTTAGTGCCATTTATAAAAATGCAGGGTCTTGGCAACGATTTTGTCTTGATCGATCAGCGTCAATCGTCGTTCGAGCTAAGTAGCGCGCAGATTACGGCTATTGCCGATCGTCGCTTGGGTGTTGGTTGTGACCAGATCTTAGTTCTCGCCCCGACCTCGATGCCTGATGCGATCGGGCAATATCGAGTATTTAATGCCGACGGAAGTCGTGCTGAACATTGCGGTAACGGTGCACGCTGTGTTGCGAGATATCTCCAGGATGCCGGCGAGGTTATCGATAACCGGTTTAATCTGGAGGTTAATGGCTCTGCGTGCGCACTTGAAATTAAAAATAACGGTTTAATTCGCGTCGACATGGGTGCGCCAATATTCGATCCGAAGGAAATTCCTATTGCGACACGCGAATTCAAAGACCGCCACGAAATTTGCGTCGGACAATCGCCACTGACGTTTGGATGTGTGTCACTGGGCAATCCCCACGCGGTGACGATTGTCGAAGACGTTGAAACTGCTGCCGTCACCGAAGTCGGTCGGTCGCTCCAGGCGCATAACTATTTTCCATCCAGAGTAAACGTAGGGTTCATGCAAATTGTCGATGAAGCACGGATTAGACTTCGTGTTTTTGAGCGAGGCGTTGGCGAGACTCGCGCCTGCGGCACCGGTGCATGCGCGGCAGTCGCAGTTGGTCGCACCTGGGGACGCCTCGCTGAGGTAGTCAATGTAGAACTAACCGGCGGCACCCTGGGTATCGAATGGTCGGGGCGAGAAACGGCGTCGCTATGGATGATCGGACCAGCGGAACGCGTGTTTGATGGAACACTAAAGCTATGAGCACCCCGACTGATAATTCCGGATCCGAGCAACTAGAACCCAATGCAGAATCGGTTGCCGGTTATTTGAGGCGACACCTAGATTTCTTCAATGATTTTCCTGATGTGTTATGTGACATTGAATTAAGACATTCTTCGGGCGACGCGATTTCTTTGTTAGAACGCCAGGTCACAACACTGCGCGATGAGAATAAACGCACAAAAATTCGATTCGATGAACTGGTGCAGCTTGCAACGGCCAATCAAGCGTTGATACAGCGCATTCACAGCTTAGCGTTAGCGCTAATGGAAGCGGCGGGACCACAAGCCATATTTAGCACGTTAAGCGAGCGACTTGCGCAAGATTTTAACGCCGATCACGCAGCGACTTTCGTTTTCGGAAAAGCGTCTTTCGTTGAAGCGACTCCACTGCCGGAATTTGTCGGCTCGAATTCACCAATTGGCGAGGTGTTCGGACAGGTCTTAAGTGCGATGCAACCGCAATGCGGGCCGTTGGATCCCGAGCAATCTGAATTGCTGGTTGAATTCGGCATTCCAAACGTCGGTTCCGCCGCGGCACTACCGTTGTCCGGTCACACTTGGCATGGTCTCTTGTTGATAACTAGCGACGATGAATCACGCTTCAATTTGGAGATGGGAACGGATTTTCTAGCTTACCTTGGCGATATCGTATCCCTAATAGTTGATCCTTGGGTGAACAAAGGCGAAAAATCGTGAGCGAATCCGCCTCCGATCAACTGCGATCGGAAATTGGCGAATTCCTCTCTACTCTGTTGGGTTATTCCGAACACACGCAATCTGCATATCGTCGCGATCTCAATGAATTTTCGGATTTAATCGCCGAACAGCATATTCACGATTGGAGCGAGGTGACCACACAATTGGTTAGAACAGTGATTGCTGGAATGCACCGCCGAGGTAAAAGTAGTGCAACTCTGGCCAGGCAGCTGTCGTCACTGCGCGTGTTCTATCGCCATTTAATCGATCGTAGGCGGGCTAGCACGAATCCCGCGCTCGAAGTTCGAGCGCCGAAACAGGCAAGAAAACTACCTAAAGTACTGGATGTGGATCAAACTTCGCGGCTGCTCAGCGCGGAACCGAAAAATATTTTGGGTATCCGTGATCTTGCCATGTGGGAACTAATGTACTCCAGTGGCTTACGCGTCTCGGAACTCGTGCAAATTAAGATCGAGGATCTCGATATAGGCAGCGGCGAAGTCCGGGTCATCGGTAAGGGAAGTAAAGAGAGAATAGTGCCTGTCGGTAGATTGGCGCTAGTGGCTATTGAATCTTGGATGCAACTGCGCCGACCGATCGTAAGTGACAATGATTCATCGTTGTTTGTTTCCCAGCAAGGGCGACGTTTAGGCACTCGCAATGTGCAAAAAAGATTGCGTCAGTGGGGCGTTCGACAAGGCATAGAAACATCTGTTCATCCACACATGCTGCGTCATTCTTTTGCGTCGCATATGCTGGAGTCTTCTGGCGATTTGCGGGCGGTGCAAGAATTACTCGGGCATTCGAATATTTCAACCACGCAAATCTATACGCACCTCGATTTTCAGCACCTCGCTGACGTTTATGATGCGGCCCACCCGCGCGCCAAAATAAAACCCACCTAGTCAAATAAGAGTCATCTGGCACCCGAACAGCCAAGACCCACCGCCAGTGGGAGCCGGACGTGGGAGTGATTTCGTGTACAATTCGCGGTTCATTTCGCAATGTATTTACGCTCAATGGAACGCATACGATCTACCACTATTCTCTCTGTTAGAACTCGAGGCCAAGTCGTTATTGGTGGCGACGGGCAGGTGTCCCTAGGTGACACTGTTTTAAAAGGTAACGCGCGAAAGGTTCGCCGGCTGTATCAAGATAAAGTACTTGCCGGGTTTGCCGGTGGTACAGCGGACGCTTTCACGTTGTTCGAACGTTTTGAAGCGAAATTGGAAAAGCACCAAGGAAATTTGTTGCGATCGGCGGTGGAGCTTGCAAAGGACTGGCGTACTGATCGGATGTTACGCCGATTAGAAGCGTTGTTAGCTGTCGCCGACACACAACACTCGCTGATTATCTCTGGCACTGGTGACGTCATCGAACCTGAAGATGCTGTGATGGCTATCGGGTCGGGTGGTCCCTTTGCGACCGCCGCCGCTCGCGCGATGATTGAAAATACCGATTTAGATGCAGAGACAATTGTTCGCAAAGGATTAAAAATCGCTGCGGATATTTGCGTATATACGAACACTAACATAGACGTTGAAATGCTCGCTGTCACCGAAGGAAAAGAATAATAAAATGGCTGCGTTAACCCCCCAAGAAATTGTTGATCAACTAGACAATCATATTGTCGGACAAAGTGCGGCTAAACGTGCTGTTGCGATTGCGTTGCGAAACCGGTGGCGTCGGTCTCAAGTGGAAGCAGAGTTGCGCAATGAAATAACCCCGAAGAACATTTTAATGATTGGCCCCACTGGAGTCGGTAAGACAGAAATCGCCAGGCGTCTCGCAAAATTATCTGGCGCGCCATTTATAAAAGTAGAAGCAACTAAGTTTACCGAAGTTGGGTACGTTGGACGTGATGTCGAATCGATCGTTCGAGATCTCGTTGACGTGGCGATTACAATGGCGCGCGATGTCGCTACCGAACAAGTAAGGAGCGACGCCGACGACGCTGCCGAAGAACGCGTCTTGGACGCCCTACTGCCCGGCCCCCGACCAGTACCGGGCAACGAGGATACGGAAGAATCCTCAACCCGCCAGCGATTTCGCAAGATGTTGCGTGAGGGTGATTTGGACGACAAGGAGATCGAAATCGAACTTCAAGCGACAAATATCGGAGTCGAGATCATGGCGCCTCCCGGCATGGAAGAAATGACCAGCCAGCTACAAGGGATGTTTCAAAATCTGGACACAGGACGTAAGAAAAGTCGCCGCCTTAGTGTTGATCATGCGTTGAAGCTACTTGCCGAAGAAGAGGCGGGAAAGTTGGTAAATGACGACGATATTCGCGCCTTGGCAGTGGAGAATGTAGAGCAAAACGGAATAGTATTTTTAGACGAGATCGATAAAGTCGCCCAACGCTCGCAAGGGAGCGGCCCAGACATTTCCCGCGAAGGCGTACAACGAGACCTACTGCCACTGGTCGAAGGCTGTACTGTGAGTACCAAGCACGGGATGTTGAAAACAGATCATATTTTGTTTATCGCCTCGGGCGCGTTCCATTTATCGAAACCGTCCGACCTCATTCCAGAATTGCAGGGACGGCTGCCAAATCGAGTGGAGCTTGGATCCTTAGGCGTAGAGGACTTCACAAGAATTTTAACGGAACCGGACGCGTCGCTAACAGAACAATATCAAGCGCTGCTGGCTACCGAAGGCGTCGATATTGAATTCACCGCGGAAGGCATAGCACGGATCGCGGAAATTGCGCACCAAGTTAACGAACAGAGTGAAAATATAGGCGCTCGTCGGCTACACACCGTGATGGAAAGATTACTGGAATCGTTGTCTTTTACATCGCCGGATCTTCGTGGCCAGACGATAACCATCGATGCGACTTACGTCGATCACCATTTGGGCGAATTTATCACGAACGAAGACTTGGCTCGCTACATTTTATAGATTCAATTTTATGGCAAAACATACTCCGACAAATATCGTCTTGCATCAGAAATCTCACATGCTCGAGATCGAATTTGACGATGCATCCTCGTTCAAACTTTCCTGCGAGTATTTGCGTGTGCATTCGCCTTCCGCAGAAGTACGCGGTCATGCTCCCGGGCAAGGAACCTTACCTGTTGGAAAGTCTAACGTTGGAATTACAGCGGTCGAGCCGGTCGGGAATTATGCGGTAAAGCTCGACTTCGACGATGGACACAATTCAGGGCTTTATTCGTGGGATTATTTGTACGAACTCGGTCAAAACGAAGGCCGACTGTGGGCAGAGTATCTTAAAAAAGCCGGTCGTGTCGCCGATGGCTGATCAGAACAGACGAACTGATGAGATCCGAGTCGATTTCGGTTTTGAAAATGTCTCTGAGCAAGAGAAGACCCGACGGGTGAAGGCTGTCTTTGACTCAGTGGCGGAACGTTACGATGTTATGAATGACTTGATGTCATTCGGTTTACATCGGTTGTGGAAGCGGTTCGCTGTCCTCGCATCGATGGTTCGCCCCGACGACCAAATTCTGGATTTGGCCTGCGGTAGCGGAGACTTGAGTCGGTTATTTGCTAAGCGGCTGGGCTCGGGGGGGCATGTTGTCATCTCTGATATTAATCAAGAAATGCTCGGCATTGGACGAGACCGCTTAGTCGATGACGGCTTCAGCGACGTGTTCTCCGCCGTACAAGCGAATGCGCAATCGTTACCCTTTTCATCACAACTGTTCGACATCGTGAGCATTGGATTTGGCTTGCGCAACGTCACGGACAAAGCGGCAGCATTAAGAGAAATGTACCGCATGCTGAGGCCAGGTGGGCGGGTGATAATCTTGGAATTTTCTGAGTTGCAGGTGCCGGCGCTACAGCCCTTCTACGAGGCATTTTCATTTAAGATCCTGCCG
>CAWLAW010000017.1:0-14553 GCA_963854885.1 Gammaproteobacteria bacterium
AAGGGTGTGTGCGGATATTTTCAGTAGCATCGCCGCGGAATTCACCCACGCTCTCAATTTTTCCATATCCTCACTTTGGGCGATTTCCTGTAGGGCAGATAATTCAGCTAATGCGTCGCTAGATTGACCGGTGTTGGCAAGTGCACTGCCGCGAACAAAGTGCCAGATCCCCTTGACCAGAGGAAATGAGTCATCTGGTTCTGCTAATTTCAATATTCCTGTCCAGTCGCCGAATCGCCGCAACGTGAACATTGGTTTCGCGAAACGCCGTTGTAATCCGCCGGCAAGGCCTAAATTCGCCTTACTGCGGGCAGCGATTTTTTCAGCAACGTTTAAGGCGCGGGCATAATTACCCTGCAACACGGTTGCCATGTGAATAAAATCCAAGGCGTGTGTTTCATGCGTCCGATCACTAGACGATAAGCTTGCGATCCCCATCGGCACGTCGTGATCACCCCAATCTTTAATAAACGCATTAGCTGCATCAATGGAAGTTTCATTGCTCTTAATAGCTTTCGTGTAAAGTCCCGTGCGGATATAGATATGCGTAGGCATATGTACCATATGGCCAACTTTTGGCATGCTATCGGCAAGGCGCTCAGCATGCGGGAGCGCCATTTCCGGACTAAGCGAATCTTCCAGCAAGTGGATATACAAATGATTAGCACCGGGATGTTGGAGATCGCGCTGCAGAACGCGATTCAGGTTATCCAACGCCTCTGCCGTACCGGGTCGCGGTTTGCCGTCTGGAGTCCAGTAGTCCCACGCAGATTTTGTCATTAAAGCTTCGACAAACAGGGTTGCAACCTCACTGTCTTCTTTGTAGTCGCTTACCAAGGCTCGCATCGCCGTGGCGTATGTTGTATCGCGCGTCGTCCGATCAGACTCGCTTGTTTCGTCGTAGCGTTGCAACATGGCGTCAATTAATCTGCGTTCTTTTGTGGAGGCTTGTGCTTTCAATTCCAGCGCGCGTTGGATCGCTTGCATGCCGGCTTGTGTCGGATCGTCAGGCAAGCCCAGATATCGGCTATTCGGTGACGGTCCGATCGCCAGGGCTTCTCCCCAATGTGTCATGGCGCAATCTGTATCGAGGCGTGACGCTTCGCGAAATGATGCAAGCGATTCAGGATATCGAAATGCATAGAACAAGCGTAAACCTTGATCGAAGAATTGCTGTGCCTCGCCGGAGCAATTGGAAACCGGGTAGTGATGATTTCCCAGACCGTTTATTAACGGCGCAATCGGTTTGAGCGTGGTTTGTGCGTCCGATCCTTGCGCTTGTACCGTATCCGCGCCGATGAGGACGACTATTGAGAGAATTAAACGCCGCGTAATCATTCGAGTTCGAAAATATTTCATACTTGTGTTCTCTAAAACTGATTTTTCAAGTCTGTCGGCAGCCTGTTTAATCGTCTGAAGCACAGCTGTTGATGCGCAACACCACGATTAATCCGAGCGTAATAAGTAAGGCACCGCTTAATTTGATAACCGCGCTTTCGATGGCGACGAGTATGGAATACCCCCCGACCACAGTCATCATGAATATCGCAACGATTTTAGTTTTCAAACTAATACACCGATGTTGCTCCCAATTCTTAATCATCGGACCGAATGTCGCATTAGCCAGTAGCCGTGCATGCCACTTGTCAGACGATCGAGCGAAACAACCCGCAGACAAAAGCAAAAATGGTGTCGTCGGCAACAGTGGCAAAACCATGCCAACTATCGCTAGCGTTAAGAACACAAAACCAATTAGTTGGTAAATAGGTTTTGAGATCGTCATGGTCGTTCGGTATTTAACCGCAGCGGCGTCCAGACCGGACGCCGCGATTGCGATTTTTTTAGGGACTATTTAAATGCTGGCATTACTTCATTTGCAAAGAGATCTTGGGATTCCGGCGACGCCATCGCGAGTATGTAATAAGTGACCCCCGTGTCTTCGAGACGCCGTTTTAATTCCGCCTTCACCTGCTCCGGTGTACCGAACAACGCAACTGGCGCGCGTTGGGCGCTCGCATAATCAGGAAATCCCATGTTTGTCGCCATCTCGCGTAATTTCGGGTCATTTGGATTGTCGGACAGCGCGACAAAGGCTAAGCCGCCGAGTTCTATTTCGGCTGGATCTCGCCCGATCTCTGCGCAGTTCTTATGCAACTCGGCGATACGGCTTTTAAGCTTAGCCATGTCGAACTTTAGCGTGGCGATCGGGTCATTGATAAAATCCTTACCGTTGCCCGTCGGCGGGATCATATTAATGATGTCCGCGTGACGGGCCGCGATTTTCAATAACCCTGTGCCAGACCCACCCAACAGAATGGGTGGCCGAGGTTGCTGGATTGGGCGGGGATTATTGTACGCATGATGAACTTTGAAGTGCTTGCCACTAAACGCGGGTTCGTCCTGGGTCCACATGGCTTTCAGGATCTGAACAGTTTCTTCCAGCTCCTCCAAGCGTTGCTTTAACGGCGGGAAGGGGTAGCCATGCGCTTCGTATTCCGTGCCTTGCCAGCCAGCGCCGAGTCCGCAAATAAACCGGCCATTGGTCGCGAGATCGATGGAGGTGGCAATTTTTGCTAACAGCGGAGGGCTACGAAACGATGCAGCAATAACCGCAGGTACGAGTTTTATTGTCTCAGTGGCCATACCCATAACCGTTAGTACGGTCATGCATTCGAGCTGATGAAATTCTGGCGACCCTAAGGGTGAATAGAAGTGATCGTTGTGAGAGACCGAGTAGAACCCTTGCGCTTCTGCGCGTTTTGCCATTGTTTGTGCTTCGAGCATATCCGCGGGTAATACGAATACGCCAAATTTCACGTCGTTCATGAGGTTGTCCTTTAGTTGATGTAACGGTCGGTCAATTAATTATAAAGCAGGGAATAACCGATCTTTCGGATACTCGGCGCCGGCAACATGTCGCGCGGTCATGGCGCGAACCATTTGATACACGCGGATCCGAAACGCCGGATCGGCGGACATTCTGAGGTAGGAATCGCGACCGGAGATGCCGTAGTCATCACGCAGCCATTCCATCATGTGATCGCAAGCATCGTAAACAGCTTGTTCTAAGGGCAAGTTAATCCCGAGCGCGACAATGCTGTCCGGTTTGTCGATGCGCACGCACGGATAGCGTTTATCCTTAACCACGTGGCAAGTCATTTGCACCGTGGAGCGTGTTTCATCCGCCAGAGCGGTAAATTCCGTATCGCCCTGGCCACCGTGTACGTCGCCAACATAGAGCAACGCGCCTTCTTGATAGGAATTTAAATAGACCGTATGGCCGGCGCAGATGTCGCGGCAATCGATGTTGCCACCGAATGCGCCTTGGCCAAGCAGCGACGTATGGACTTCACGTTCTAAACAAGTTGCCAAAGTACCGATAAACGGTTGTAAGTCCCACGTCAACTTATCGGAATAGCGCCCTTTACCGTCTCGGGTTGTGCCGCTGGGTCCCGGCAAATGTTCAATTACTTGCACGTAGCCTTCAGCGCAGTCAGCCCATTTTTGTGAATCATGCAGGGGCCCGACCCCTGGAATGATGCCGGTAAATCCGTAACGCCACGGTTCGACCCAGTCGATATGAACCGCAAGGACGTCACCGGCTTCACAACCTTTAATGTAAATCGGTCCGACAACTGGATTGAATTCCGGTGGGTAGGCTTGCATGAGTTTAGCAACATGCGGATCGTTGACCATTTTGTGCACGGTTGGCGTGTCACTGTCGTCTTCGATCATGCCGGTTAAGGCGTCGTCAGTCTCAACTTGGAAAGCTTCGCCTTGCTCGACGGTTAATACCGGTTCGTCGTGAAAATCAAATTCGTATTTAGTGACTGTCCCGCGTTCAATTTTTTGCATGTGTAGGCTCCAAAGGGTTACGACCACGATGTGTTTGGAGTCCCACTATAAACGCACAAGGTGCGTGCGCGAAGTTAGCTCGATCATAGGTATCTGGTGACTGGATGGTGAACTTAGACGAGCGTACGCTCGGTTAGCCAACTCAGCTGCAATAGCCGAGTACTCGCCGCAGGTCGGCGATAGCTAGAGGCCTTCGGCGAAAGCTGCGGTGCGCAAGCGAAGTCGTTACCGCGCACCGCAGATGAATTAACTCGGCGGTTCGAAACCGAGTTCTTTCGGAAATCCCTCCATATCCGGCGGCGGGTAGTAGCGCCCAGCGCCTAATCCATCGACTTTTTCAAAGAACGCTTCGTCGGCCGCTAATCCCATTGGACCGAGTTCTTTAAGGTTCATCGTTTGCCGATAAATATTCCACGATTCGGGGCGTAATTGTGAGGCAGTGTTTAGAAATATCTCCGCCTCATCAGTGTTGCCTTTTGCGTGGAGATATTGCCCGAGTCGAAAATTCGCATTCGTTAGGGCGACATTGGCGTCGGGAAGCTCAAGATGGGCACGCGCCTGCTCCGCACTAAACGCATGTTTACTCGATGCGCCATTGACTGCCCAGTCGCGCACCGCATTCACGTACGTTTCCTGCGCCGTCGCGATCAGCGCTGCGGCGTCATCCGGCACCGACATATCCTCGCGATTCATCGCGCGCCAACTGTCATGTGAACCGGCGGTTTCCGCGGGTCGGACAATGCGTCCTTGCTCGTCAATCCAAACTGATTGCGGCACATTGACCATGTTGTAAAGATCGGCGATGTGATGTTCACGATCGATCAGGGTTATGTATTCCGCTTTCGCCTCGTCGACGAATTCGCGCGCGGTCTCTTCGCCACGGCTTTCTTCCGCAACCGCGATAATCATGAAATCTTGGTCTTTTACGTCGTTGTACATTGCCTGCCACACGGACAGATCATAACGACAGCCTCACCACGAGGACCAGGTGGTTAGAAATACGCGTTTCCCACGGAAGTCAGATAAGGAGTGCATTTTGCCGTCGAGATCGGGCAACCTGAAATCAGGCGCGTCAAGCGAACTGAGCGCGGCCGCGCGATCCTGCGCGCTAGCCCCGAGCATCCAGGTTTCACCATCGTTGTCGTGCAACACAGGACGGTTCATTAATTTCCACCACGCGGAAATATTCACGTTTCCGTCGTTAACGTATTCGTCTGCATTTGAGCGCGGCATTGGAACGCACACCTCGCCTTGACACAGCCCTTCGGGTTTTAAGTTCCAGCCGATTGCCATCTCGACGTCGTCGCGCTTAACCCAGAGGTCATTTCCTTTGGCTTTCGCCGATGCGACGTCACAGGCACCGGATTCGGTGAGTACTGTAACCATGGTCTAATCTCCTACAATTGAATAGCCGTGCACACGGCCTGAAATAAGCCGCGATAGGCCCGTACGATACAGCGATCGCTAGGCTTGGACTACACACCCAAAGGCTTACACCGGTTTGCGGGTAATCCATCGCAGAATTGCTATTCGCGCGCCGTGCTAATCCAAGGTTAAGACGCGAATTAGGTCCGTACTTCCCGCGCGTAGATGGCTCCCTGTTGTCGCGATAACGATGTCCCCGCGGCGTGCGTAGCCTGATTCTCGAGCCGCGCGCATAGCGAACTCAAGGCGATCGTTGTCGGATCCGTCGCCGTTGTATTGGATCGCATTCACGCCCCAATTCATCGCTAGCCGACGAACGACTTGCTGTGAGGAAGATATCGCGACGATCGGGCAGTTGGGCCGGTATTTCGAGATAAGTCTTGAGGTAAAGCCAGTTTCGGTTAGCGCAACGATCGCGGCGGCCTTAAGATTATTCGCCATGGTAATAGCGGCATGGGCAACCGCATCGGTGATTCGATCTGCAGTGTGGGGCAGGATTTTTTGTAAATGCCCGAATTCGGCTAAACCAGATTCGGCCTCGACAGCTAACTCGGCTAATGTTCGAACTGCTTCGACTGGGTACGCACCCGCGGCTGTTTCACCGGATAACATCACGGCCGAGGTGCCGTCGAGAATCGCATTCGCGACATCGCTGACTTCCGCACGAGTGGGGCGTGGATTGCGCTCCATTGAGTCGAGCATTTGCGTCGCCGTAATGACGGGTTTGCCGTTGGTTACGGTGCTACGAATAATTCGCTTTTGAATCGTCGGACCTTCCGCCAGCGGCAGCTCAACGCCGAGATCCCCACGTGCGACCATCGTGCCGTCGGCAACAGCAATGATCTCATCCAAGTTTTCGACTCCGCCGCGACTCTCAATTTTCGCGATAATTGGGGTGTTCGCGCCGAGTGCATCGAGTTTTGCGCGTAATCGGTTTATGTCGGCGGCGTCGCGGATGAATGACGCGGCGACATATTCAACGTCATGGGTGGCGACGAATTCGAGATCGCCCTCGACGTCGGAGTCGATTGAATCGAACACACTGGGGTTGCCAGGCACGTTGATTCCTTTGTTGTTACGCAGCTCGCCGCCACATTCGACCACGCAGCTAATGCCATCGAGAGCGACCCCCGATACGGATAGCTCTATGAGCCCATCATCGAGCAAAATTCGATCGCGCAGTTTCACGTGATCGTGAAGAGTCGTGTGTGAAATTGAAACCCCGGAGGCTGTCCCTATTCGAGAATCGCTGTAGAGCATAAATGGAGCGCCGGGTTCTAGGGTCACAGAGGAACCGTCAATTTCGCCGGAGCGTATTTCGCGCCCCCGGGTGTCGACCATTATGGCAAGATTCGCGCCACAGTCTTGTGCAACCCGGCGCATCCGTTCAATTCGCGCAGCATGTTCCTCGAAGCTGCCATGAGAAAGGTTTAAACGCGCGACGTTCATGCCGGCGGTCATCATGCTTCTTAATGTCGCTTCGTCGTCGCATGCTGGACCAATGGTGGCGATAATTTTCGTTTTCTGCATACCGAACTAATGATCCGATTAACTGATTAGATGAAGTTGCTTAGGGAGGGTATCGCGCGCGGAACGCAAAATTTTCGGTGCCCCTAGTCATAAAGTAACAACAGATTACTCGAATTGTCCTACGCTTTCCCGCGATTGCCATTGAGTTTGAGATTAAAATTTTGGTTAAGCTGTCTTCAATTAAACTAGGTCGATTGCTAGCGGCGAAAGATTCATTAGGGCTGCTAACCGCACAAGATCAGTAAACCGATGAGGTTCTTCAATGATTAGTCCTTTTGAAACACCCGAACGCCGCGCGTTTCGAGATTCTATGGCGCGTTTCATCCAATCTGAAATCGGGCCTTATGTCGACGAGTGGGATGAAGCGGGAACCTTCCCATGGGAAGTTCACGAGAAAGCCTGTGCGCTTGGCTTATTTGGCTTTGGGATCGACGAAGCGTACGGCGGATTAGGTTTCGACGACGCGTTTATGCGCTGCGCATCGGCGGAGGAGTTTGGCTATGGGAGCAGCGGTGGAGTCGCGTCAGGGATCGCCTCTCGTAGCATCATGGTTGGTCCGCTTAGCTTGCTCGCGGCGGAGGAAATCAAGCTCCGCGCATTGCCGAAGATTCTTTCAGGAGAGGAAGGCGGGGCACTCGGCATAACCGAAGCATCGGGCGGTTCTGACGTCGCGAACTTACAAACTCGTGCGCATCGAGACGGCGATGAGTATGTGTTGAATGGATCGAAAACATTTATCACCGGCGGGATGAATGCGAGATACTTTGTTATCGCGGCGCGTACTGGCGATCCCGGAATCGCCGGCATCTCACTATTTTTCGTCGAAGCCGACATGCCAGGTTTTTCGCGCACCGCGATCGAGCGAAAAATGGGCTGGTGGGCATCCGACACAGCGACTTTGTATTTCGACGACTGCCGCGTACCGGCCGCCAATCTCATGGGGCAGCCCGACAAGGGGTTCCTTGCGATTATGAATAACTTCAACTACGAACGGCTGTTCATGTGCGCACAAATGCTTGGGATGTCTAGGCGTTGTCTACAGGAAAGTGTGGACTATGCTAGCGAGCGCAAAACGTTCGGCAAGCCGTTAATTAAGCACCAAGTGATTCGCCACAAAATAGCGGATATGTCGTCGCGCATCGACGCGATGGAATCTTTAGTCAATCAAATATGTTGGAATGTTAACGAAGCTGAGATGCCGGTAGCGGAAATTTGTAAAGCGAAATTTTATTGTTCAACGGCGTTACAGTTTTGTGCAAACGAAGCCATGCAAATATTGGGCGGCGCAGGATATTTGCGCGGCAATCCAGTGGAGCGTATTTATCGCGAAACCAAGGTGATGGCAATAGGTGGCGGATCGGAAGAAATCATGCGCGATTTAGCGGTTCGACAAATGGGGCTTTAGCGCCTCGAAACCGATGATGATTGACATCGCTCCACGATTGACAGCAAAACCGTCGGTTCAAAGTTTGGCAGAAGCCTGGGTTAGGCGGGTAGGGGCTTTACGCGTTATCTGGTCATTGCGATTGTGTTGCACGAAGGCGCTGAATATCCAGCACAAAGAGTCACGCAGATATGACCAACTGCCGTGCGCACCCGGCGAGCCGGGGAGCAAGCATATTGCGCGGTGAACAGAGATGAATTGCCTCCAGTGACCATCATGTCGAACTCGCAGCTGGGCGATGTTCTCCGGTCCTTGGATTGTGTCCCCGCTAATATTATGCCCAAATACCCAATATAAGCCGACGAATCACGCAAATGATCTAACTCGAACCAACTTGGAGGAGAGTACGATGGGAAAATTGAACGGCGTACATCACATCGCATTAATGACCGCAGACGTTAAGCCGCAAATCGAATTCTTTTCGGATGTGCTCGGCATGAAGCTTAAAGCGCTCTATTGGATGCACGGGGTTGAAGGGTATTTCCATGGCTTCATGGAGTTAAATGACAGTTGCTCGGTAGCCTTTGTGCAATCACCGGAGGTTAAAGATATTCCTGCAGAAGCTGGGGTCAGTCATGCAGGCAGCCCGACGAACCCGTGTTCGGCAGGAACCATGCAACATATCGCCTTTAACTGCGATTCCGACGACGAGCTATACGACATGCGCGATCGCATTCGCGCCAAGGGCGTGCGCGTTCTGGGTCCACTCGATCATGGCTTTTGTAAATCGATCTATTTCGGTGGGCCGGAAAACCTTGTCCTCGAGGTGTCAACCTCGAGCGGTGTCGGTATAAATGAAAATGCATGGATCGATCCGGAAGTTGTCGCGCTAAACGGTATCTCGCCGGAAGAATTGGAACGCTACAAGTATCCGGCCGGATTTGATCATGTCGGCGATCCGGTTGCGCAGCCAGCTGCGGGCACCGGGCGACCCGAGTACACGAACATGGACCCGCAGTTCGCCGGCGCATTCGATCTCCCGGACGACGTGGTGACGCGAGAAATGAGCGAAAACACGCCACCGGTTAAGGCAGCGTGATGGCAGGTGCCGTGCAGTAGGCACAGGCAATAGTTTAATTTTCATCTAGTAAGCAATGGTAATTTTCGGAGACTATAAATGAGCGATGATCCCGGCATTTTTGAAATCATGCACAGCATGCGAACCATGCGTCGGCTAAAGCCCGATCCTGTACCGCAAGAAATGATTCATAAAATTCTGGATGCCGGGATCCGCGCACCGAGCGGCCAAAATACCCAGCGTTGGGGATTTCTTGTGGTTAATGACGAAGAAGGAAAACGCTTCTTTGGCGAGCGCTACGATTATTGGATACGCAATCGATTCGGTGATGCGTTGGTCAACTACGACGAAACAACGCCCTACGGGCGAACGATAAAAGCGGCGATGCATTTGTCCGAGAACATGCACACAGTGCCGACGCTTTTATTTTGTTGTGGTAAGCGTGATTGGCCGTTTGTCGTGCCTGAAGAGCAGCGGGTCGGCAAAGCGCCGGCCTCCCATGGATCGATTTATCCGTGCGTGCAAAACATATTGCTCGCGTGTCGCGCATTGGGCTTAGGCGCGAGCCTGACGACAATGCATCAAATGTTTGAACCCGAGATGCATGAGTTCTACAAAATTCCTGAAGACTACGGTGTCGTTGCCGTGATTCCGATCGGGTTTCCCACCGGTAAATTCGGCCCGGTGTCGCGCGACCCGGTGGAAACTAAAACGCATTATGGGCGTTGGGGGAATCAATCCCCACAATAAAGTCGCGGGATTTTAGCGGCAGGTACCTCGACGCCGCACGAAACAACGCTGACGATCAATCGGGTGAAGTTGTTAACCCGATTGATCAACCCTGGTACGACTTGTAGCGATGCTATGGCTTGATGTTCTGGTTGAGTCGAAAGAAATTCGTCGGATCGTATTTCCGCTTAAGCTCTAGCAGACGATCGTAATTAACCCCAAAGGCGGCGCGTAACTGAGTTTCCTCGGTCATTTGATCGCCGCCCATTAAATTGGCATAGATACGACCATTACAATGGGGCTGGAGCGCATCGTACGCCGCCCGTGCCCAGTTCATTTGTTCGGCGTCTTCGGCCGCGTCTTGCCACTGACCAATAATCCCGAGATCGTATTGTGCGTCACGATGCGCAAACGCAGTTTCTGTCTCGCCGATCTTGCTTGATGGGCCACCAAAGTAATACTCGATCATTACCGCCGATAGAGGCGAGGTGATCCGATTCGCGTGTTCGACGAGTAGATCGATGGCATCGTCGGTGAGCTCGTCCATGAACGAGGATTTCCAATAATTGCGATTCCCATAGGGAAACCCCGCATCAAACATGGTTTGCATTTCTGTACGTTCAATTTCCGCCATCGTATCTGCGATTGGTGAACCGAATTCCCGGAGCGGTTTCAATACAGCTTCGCTCGCCGCGATGTCACCGCAGTAACATCCAATTATCGCGGTAACCGGGACGCCGTCGGGAGTAGACAGGAGCGCACAATAGGCGGTGAGTTCGAGCGGCGCTTGTTTGGTAAACTCGCGATAAAAACGAATCACATCGTGCGCGGCCTCGCGCGGATGAATGATCATACCGCCGATTACGGTTTTTACTGGATGCGCTTGAAACTCGAACGACGTCACCACCCCGAAATTACCGCCGCCGCCGCGCAATCCCCAATATAAGTCTGCGTTTTCCTCTGCGCTGGCAGTCAGTACTTGTCCATTTGCGGTAACAACTTCTGCGGAAATAAGGTTGTCGCACGTCATACCGTACTTCCGCACCAACCAGCCGACCCCGCCGCCGAGTGCGAGGCCACCGACCCCAGTTTCCGAGACAATCCCAGCGGGTACGGCAAGTCCGTGTTCGTGCGACGCTTTGTCTATCGTGCCCAAGGTGCAACCGCCTTGGGCGATAACGCGGCGCTTGGCCGGATCGATTTCGACGTTGTTCATTAACGTCAAATCGATCATTAAGCCGTCGTCGCAGACGGCGTTGCCAGCGACATTGTGTCCACCGCCACGTACGGACACGAGTAAGTCGTGCTCTCTAGCGAAGCGTACGCTAGCAACGACGTCCTCGGTCGAGACACATCGCGCGATGTACGCTGGCTTGCGATCGATCATCGCGTTCCAAATGGTACGCGCCTTGTGGTACTCAGGATCACCGGGGCGTTGTAAGCTGCCGTCGAGCTGGCCCGCGAGATCGCTAACGTTGCGTTGATCCATTTTCTACCCCTTTGATATTTAGTAGCACCGAGGTTCAACTCTAAGCCTACAACTACGCGCTGACAACTAAGTTTGAGTGCCGCACAATAGTATTGTAATAAGATACTCGATGCGCACAGGTGCCGGAGCAACGCGGTCGAAGCGATCGATTGATGTTGCACAGCACAAAAACTGATTCAATTTGGGGATACCTAACTCATGGAAAAACTACAAGAACGCGTCGCCGTTGTGACTGGCGCAGGCTCCGGCATCGGCCGCGCGTTGGCGCTCGATTTTGCTTCGAAGGGCTGCAAGGTCGTGTTGGCTGATATTGAGTCTCAACCGCTCGAAGAATCGCGCGCTCTGGTTAGCGAACTTGGGGTCGAGGCGTTGGCGCAGGTGACAGACGTCGCGAGTGCAAAATCGGTCGAGGCGCTGGCTGCTGCAGCCATGGAGCGCTTCGGGACAGTTAATATTTTGTGCAACAACGCTGGAGTCGGCGGCGGGGGATTGATCAAGAACCAGCAATTGGTTGATTGGAAATGGGTAATCGACGTGAGTCTATGGGGGGTTATCCACGGCTTACATTATTTCTTGCCGCACTTAATCGAGGCTGATGAAGCTCATGTGGTCAGTACAGCATCGGTGGCGGGGCTGTTGTCGCACCCTGGTCTCGGACCATACAACGCGGCTAAGTACGGGGTGGTCGCGATTATGGAAACGCTGTTTCTGGAAATGGAGCAGGACGAGCAGGCGAACGTCGGCGTTTCTGTGCTTTGCCCTGGCGTGGTGAAGACAAATATCGCGAGTGCGCAACGTAATCGTCCAGAGCATTTGCAACGGCAACGCCAAGTGAGTGCCGGCGCGAAGAAAAACGGCGCGCGCAAACAAAATGAGGCAATCGCTGCGGCACTCGCCGCGGGTAAAGATCCGGCGGAGGTTGCGGCACTCGTAGTCGAGGCGGTGCGTGATCGTCGCTTCTGGGTGTTGTCTCATCCCGAGCACCTCACGGACGTGCGCCACCGCAACGAGTCATTACACTCGCTTGCCAACCCGACCTTACCGAAAAGTTTTTTTTAAATAGACGAATACACACACTTAGCGTTTCGGCATTATCTGAGTGATCGAGGTACAGTTTTATATGACGACCACTAAAAATGAATTACTTGAACGCGTAAACGCACTACTTCCTGGCATTGCGGCGCGCGCGCAAATAAGCGAACAAGCGCGCAAACCGCACGACGATACGATCCGCGAACTAATCGATGCCGAAGTCATGCAGACGTTAGTGCCGAAACGCTTTGGCGGGCACGAACTCGGGCTCGATGCGATATCCGAAATTTCGCGCGCGGTGAGCTCTGTGTGTATGTCCACCGGATGGGTCACGGCATTCTATATGGGCCACAATTGGATGCTGACGAAATTTTCTGAAAAAGTGCAAGGTGAAGTTTTCGCTGATCGACCGTTTGGCCTGATACCGATCCAGCCATCCCAGGGCGTCACCGCGAAGGAAGTTCCAGGAGGGTATGAAATTAGCGGCCGCTCTAACTTCAGTTCAGGGATTATGAATGCCGATTGGGTCATTGTGACTCAAGCGGGCGGTCCTGGGGCGAGGGCTTTCGTCGTACCGATCGAGGACGTTGTCGTCGACGATGTATGGCACATGAGTGGCATGGCCGCGACCGGCAGTAACGATGTCATCGTCGAAGATCTTTTCGTGCAAGAACACCGAACCTTACCGTCCGAGCTGTTGTTCGGTGGGTCGGACTCGATTCACGAGAATCCGATATATTCGATCCCCTTGTTACCATTTATTTATTGCGAAATCGGTGGCGTTTATTGTGGTGGTTTACAAGGCGCGACTGCCGGATTTGAAGAACTTATGCAATCCAAAGTTACGACTTGGGGCGGCGATGTTCTAAATACCAAGCAAGCCGTTCACGTTAATTTAGGTGACGCGCAAGCGCGAAACCGTACCGTTGACATTTTGCGCGCAAGTATTGTGAGCGATACTCAGGCAATTGCGAATAAAGGTGGATTTAGTCTGGATCAACGCATTGATCTCAAATCGCGTGCGGGATATCTCACCAACCTATGCCGTGAGAGTGTTAATAGCTTGATGTCGCACGCAGGTACGCGTAGCTTTAGCACAGACGTTCCGTTGCAACGGTTTTTTCGCGATATGAACACGCTTACATCACATGCATTTATCGATTGGGATGTCTGTCGCGAATTATTTGGTCGTCATCGCCTTGGCCTCGAGCCCAATCACCCACTTCTCTAGATTCGACACAAAAGGACTCGACAATGAAAATATTTAACTCCTTGGGACCTAATCCTCGTGGCTTGCGCATGATGCTATTGGAAAAGGGCTTAACATTTCCGATGGAACGCATCGATCTACTTGCGGCGGAGAATCGAGGCGCAGAGTATGCGGCGCGTAACCCGGGTGCCCAATTGCCTTCGCTTGAGACTGATAGCGGGATGATGATCTCTGAGACTGTACCGATATTTGAGTACATCGAAGATAACCATCCGAATCCACCAATGATTGGTAGCAACGCGGAAGAAAAAGGCGAATGCCGAATGTGGACGCGTCGGATTGAATTGAAACTTACCGAGCATATTTATTGTGCGTTTCGTTACGGACCGGGTTTGGAAATGTACACGCCGCGCCAAGCGGTTTTTCCAGAAATGTTTGAGGGTTTGAAAGGGCAAGTTGCAGTCGGCCTGGAATGGTTGGATCCGTTATTAGCTGACAAGCAGTTTTTATGCGGCGACCGATTTACCACGGCGGACATCGTACTCTACGCTGCGCTCGATTTCGGCCAAGGGATCCAAATTCCCGCGAAGTTACCGAGTAATGTTGAAGCTTGGTTTCAACGGGTGAATTCGAGACCCAGTGCTACCGCGAGTCTCGATGAGGAAGGTACTGCGGGGGGCTTTCGGGGCGTCTAGCTTCGCTCGACAATCATTACCGGGGAAAACATGAGTCTTCCCCGGGTTTTGTTTTTAAATTTCTAACGCGTGCGCTTCAAAGTATTGCGGTCGAAGTCACGTTCTCCAAGACCGGTCTTGAATTGG
>CAWLAW010000018.1:0-14541 GCA_963854885.1 Gammaproteobacteria bacterium
TCGGTGTTGGCAAACAGGACACCGTTCGTTATTCCCATCGCGGCGGTCGCCGATTGAATCGATTCAATGACCCCAACGGCGAAATCGGGCGCGGTCGAGAGGACTTTACCGATATGGATTGTGCCGTCGCTCGCCGCGATCACGGTATCGGTGCACGTACCACCAACGTCGGTTGCTACGATATAGGACATAAGATTCTTTACGCTTGCACGATCTAGGATTTAGGCTTGCCAAAGAATAACCGTCCGTCTGCCGGAATGGAACATTGGCTATCTCCATAGAGATGCATATCGAGCGTCGATCGGGCGAACACCCAACCCATTAAACGCCAAAAAGGGGTCGGAGTACTTTGCTGCCGTGAAAACTACACCGACCCTGAAGGATCGCCACTATTTTCCACCCCGAATTTTCCTTAAACTGGCTCCGGAATTTTAGAGTAACGACAATATTTTGAGAGGAATACGCTTATGAACGCATGGCAAATCGAATCGGACCAAGGTATCGACGCACTCGCCGCGGTTTCGCGGCCGGTACCCGATCCGGGTCCCCATGACGTCGTCGTGCGAGTGGGAGCGGTGTCACTGAATTATCGCGATTTAATCCATGTGCTCGGGGTCGCGGACAGCGATCGCTGGCCACTCGTGCCGTGCTCGGACGGCGCCGGAGAAATCGTTAGCGTCGGATCCGAAGTCAGCCGGTTCTCAGTCGGCGATCACGTGGCGGGGACTTTTTTTCAAAATTGGAATTCCGGCGCGATTACGCCAGTCGCTATGGAGTCGTCGTTGGGCGGCCGCCTGCCGGGAATGCTCGCCGAGCACGTTTGCTTGAGTGAGCAGGGCGTGGTGGCAGTACCGGCGGGCTGGAGCGATGCGCAAGCCGCAACGCTTCCGTGTGCCGCATTGACGGCATGGCATGCACTCATATCGAAAGGTCGGCTTATGGCCGGTGAAACGGTACTTGCACTGGGTACCGGCGGCGTTTCTTTATTCGCATTGCAAATCGCAAAGATGCATGGCGCGACGGTGATAATCACCTCTAGTAGTGATGAGAAACTCGAGCGCGCACGAAGCTTAGGCGCCGATCACACGATTAACTACCGGGAGCACCCCGACTGGGATACGAAAGTTCTCGAGCTAACGGACGGCCAAGGTGTCGATCATGTCGTCGAGCTCGGAGGATCGGGAACGTTGGAGAAATCTTTTGCCTCGGTAAAGTTCGGCGGCAATATTTGGCTGATCGGCGTCTTAACCGGATTCGAAGCCAAGGTTGATCCGCTGCAGATATTGTTCAAGAGCCTTTGCGTTCAAGGCATCTATGTCGGTAGCCGCGCAATGTTTGAAGCGATGAATGCCGCGTTTTCGATTAATGGATTAAAGCCGGTGATCGATGCGAATTTCTCTTTTGACGATGCGCCGGCTGCCTTTCATTGCATGCAGGATGCGGGGCACTTCGGAAAAATTGTCATCGACATCGAATAAGCGGCGCGCCGGGGGTTCCGGGAACTTTGGAAGTTAAAACACTACCCGATAAATCGTAGCTGATATTACCAGCAAGGTCGGTACTCAGCTGCGCCTAAAGTGAGGCATCACTTCTTCGGCAAAGAGCTTCATCGACGCACGAATTTTCGCGTCCGGCATCCCGGCCATGTGCATCCACATCGACATGTGGGTGCAACGCGTCTCGCTCGTGTAGCGCTCGATCTCGGCGATAGCGTCGTCCGGTGTGCCTACTATCAAGGGGGCATTGAAAAAGGAGATGTCCTGCGTGTGTCTGAGTTTGCCCACTGGCGGGACGACCGGCGCCGACATCACGGCCGACCCCCATTCCATATCGTCGGCTTCTTTGTAGCGCTTATCGTACAGCGACATCATGTAATAGAGATGCTCCTCGCAAGCGTCCCAGGCCTTCTCACGCGTTTCCGCAACGTAGACCGAGCGCAGTTGGCAGATATTATGCTCGGCGGGATTTTTACCCTGCTTGGTCAATTCGTCGTCATAAAACTGCTGGAGATCCGCGCCGCCGGAACCCGCAAGATGATAACCGAGCCGCGCCGCCCGACGGACCGTGTTTTCGGCCATCGCCGCCACCCATATCGGTGGCGGCTGTTGAATGGGGCGCGGACTGAGTTCAATGTCCGTCAACTGCCAGTGTTTGCCGTCGTGGCTGAACGAGTCCTCGGTAAAGCATCGATTGATGATTTCCGTCCCTTCCGTGAGGCGTGACGCCCGTTCCTTGCGGGAAATATTGAAGCTCCGGAATTCACTGAGCCAGTAGCCTTGTCCCAGGCCAAGTTCGAGCCTGCCGTTCGAAATGATGTCGACGGTGGCCGCATCTTCCGCCACTCTGACCGGATGATGGAACGGCAGTACGATGATGAACGTGCCGAGCCGGATGGTCGACGTGCGTCCCGCGATGGCAGACAGGATTGGCAACAAACTCGGTGACCAGCCGTCTTCGGCGAAGTGATGCTCGGTGGTCCAAAGAGTGTCGTAGCCCAATTGTTCGGCATACACCGCCGAGTCGATATGTTCGGCGTAGATCTCGTTAAAGGGACGTCGCCACTTAAGTGGGTTTCGAAATGGGAGCAGCAATCCAAAGTCCATCAGGCATTCCTCAAACTTATGTTGTCGGCGAGCGTGCGACGCAGTTCGTGACTCGTTTCCAAGTCGATAATGATCGTTGTGTCCGGCGCAGCCGTCACTGGATCACTCGACGGCCAGGTACACAGATCGTGGGTCGAATAATAAGTCAACGTTCGGATTTGTAAAACCTATGGGGTTCCGCGCAACATGCAACAACCCCCTGCCTTCTTTATAGAGCGATGAGCGATCATTCGGATCCTGGCGAGGCGCGGAGGATCACTTCATAGATGCCAGCGCATTCGTCCTCGGCACGCCCTTCCTCGATCATCCGCGTGAACCAGTTAATTGCGGTCTCGACAAGAGGCGTGGCGGCTCCGACGGCGCGGGCGTGATCGCGGATGTAGGCAAGGTCCTTCATCACAATTGAGGCCGGTCCGGCCGCAGGCCGGTACGTCCGCTGCGCCATCATCGGACCGCGATAGTTGAGTACGGCCGAGCCACCGGCACTTTGGCCAACGGCACTCAACATGCGCGCGGAATCGAGCCCGGAGAGATTGCCAAACACCATGGCCTCAGCGGCTGCCATCGAGTTGATGACGACCAACAAGTTGGTGACAAGTTTCGTTGTCATGCCCGTACCAAACGTACCGACATAACAACTCTTCGGTCCGATGCTGTCGATCACAGGCTGAATTAATTGGGCTATTGCCTCGTCGCCGCTGACGAACACGAGAGCGTCGCGCTGCAGGACTGTCGCTGGAATACCGCTGATCGGGCAGTCGAGCATCGTAGCGCCCTTGGCGGCCAGTGAATCTGCTAGCGGTTTCTTGAATGCTGCGGGGAAGGTCCCCATCTCGACCACGATTTGGTCGGCGCGAGCGTGCGCGACCAAGCCCTGCGGGCCAAGGTAGGCCTCATGCATCTGTTCCTCACGGGCAAGACACGTAATTATCACGTCACACGTCGTTGTCAGCGTTGCGGTGTCGGCACACAAGTACCCACCGTCATCGACAAAGTCAGCGGTGCTCGGCCGACTTAGGGCGAAGACCGTAAAGCCGTCGGCAATCAAATTACTCGCGCACGCGCGCCCGATCTTGCCGAGTCCGATAATGCCAACGCGCAACGCCATAATCGTCCCCTGAAATTAAAGTCCTTTAATTTCGCAAATTTATCGCACGCCCTGCGCATCTCCTTGACCGCAGTGCGTCCCTCTATATCTGCATCTATTTAGCTATTGACTAGATAATCGGAATAACCTTCTCGGCAAAATCGCGTGCCACTTCACGCGCGTGCGCCAGTCCCGGTAATAAGCTGATCTCATGTAAGCCTTTGTCCGCGGCAGCACGTATGGCTTGTGCGATTTGTTCGGGCTCGCCAACCATGCCTGTGCCTTGAATCATTTGTGGGGTCGCGAATTTTCGCTCGCCAGGGGCTACCCAGCTACAGTGCCCGGTGTGCAGCACCTGATGGATTTTATCTTCGGGTACGTCGAACTGACCCACATGATCGACATATTCTTCCCAGATATTTTTCATATAGGTGGGCACCACGTCGTCATTTTTCGTGTAACGCCAAATCTCATAAACGAAATGGATCATCGTTGCGACCCACGGTGCAGCAATGTCGATCACCCGGTCGTCAGTCAGTTTCTCACCAGGGCGAAGCACCACCGCATGGCAACCCGCGGTCATGTGGAAGTCTGCCGGTAGGTCGCGCCCCGCGGCTTTGGCTCCCTCATTAAGCTGTTGATAGTGGAAGTCGATTAAATCCGGTTGTTCGCCCATGGCAGCAACCAAGCCGTCCCCCAATCCGCCCGCGGTCTGTAGTGCGCGCGGGCCATTGGCGGCTACGTATATTGGGATTCGATCTTCGAGATTGCGAAATCCGTCGCCGTGGTCTTGCCATTTCAACTCGGTCGTTTTGCCACGAAACGTGTAGTCGACCGCTTCGCCATCGAGTAGCGCACGAACGACGCGTATGTATTCCTGAAATTCCGCTATACGCATCGGATCGTGGCCCATGACGCGCATTGCCGTGTGCCCAGTGCCGATGCCAAGAAAGACACGACCTGGGGCGAGCACGTTGATCGAGGCGATCGAGTGCGCGGTGGTTGGCGCAATGCGACAACCCGGCACGGCAATGCCTGTACCAATTCGGATTTTTGAGGTGTTGGCAGCGGCGACGGCCATCGTCGCGTAACAGTCGGACCACATCATTTGCGTGTCGGGTACCCATACGGCGTCGTAACCGTAGTCTTCTAAATCCCGAATAATTTGCCAGTCGCCGATCCGTGTTTCTATATGCAAACTAAATTTCATCTGAGCGATTCTCCCTTCGAAATTCGTTTATCGGGCGCGGCACGACTGACGGCATGAGCCGCGTAATCCTGCTATAAAAATCCGTACGACATTTCGGGCACGCTTTCAATTCAAGCGTTACGCAAATTGGCACTTGCCTGCTCGTCGACGTCAAATGACTCCGGATCGACGACAACACCGTAATTTGCCCGCGCTTGCGCTGCAGTAACCAAGCCGTTAATCACGTCCTCGCGGACGCTCGTGATATCTCTGTCAAGTGGGTCACCATATCCGCCGCCACCACTTTGGTGAATCGAAAACACATCGCCAGTATTTAAGTCGTAAAAACTCTCAGCATCGACCGCAATAGTCTCGCCGTCCTGTTTGTGGATGGCGAGTTCGTGGGGCGGTGCCGGGTGGCCCCCCTGCAAACCGAACGGCGCAGTGACTTCATGCACACCGCCACCAAAATTTGCCGCCGGTATGCCGTCGGCATCGACCCGCCAGCGATAGATTGTACCCATGCCGCCGCGCCACCGACCCGCGCCAGCGCTGTCCGGCCAGAATTCGTATTGCAACACGGTAAACGGATCGACCAATTCGTGCAGCTCGGGATCTGGCGCGCGTAATCCGCCAGCACAGATCACCGTCCCCAGGTGATCCCAACCATCGAGTCCCATCGAGGCTCCGGCGCCGCCCTTACACATAAAGTGGATATCTCCAAACGGCCGCCCGGTACGTGGATTCATTCCCATGGTCGCCGGCGCGCACCAGCGCGACCAACCTGCATCCACACGCTCGGGAACCGCTTCGGCAAGTGCGAGCCAGACGGCTTCTATTATCGCTTGTGCGGTGGAGATCGTGCAGCCGCCGACCGGCGCTGGTTCAAGCGGATTTACCACCGTTCCAGGCTTAGTCACGACGTGTAACGGGCGCATTGCGCCGGCGTTAAATCGCACGCCTTCGCCGACTGCCATGAACAAGGCGAGGTAGCATGACGAGGCCGTATTGGGGAGCGTGCTGTTGACGTAACCGGCGGCTTGGCCGTCGCTGTCGCTAAAATCAAACGTGATCTCCGATCCGCTAATGGTTAACTTCACTCGCACTGCAATCATTCGGTCCTTGTCGATACCGTCGTTGTCGATCAAACGTTCTCCCGAGAACTCACCATCCGGTAGTGGTTCTAAGGCGGCGCGAACTTGTTGCTCGGAGGCATCGAGTATTTTTTCAATGGCGACATCCAATGTTTCACGCCCGTATTTTGTTAGCAGGGCCGATAACCCTCGCTCGCCGATAGTGCATGCACCGACCTGACAGTTCAGATCTCCTTCGACTAAGTGCGGCAGGCGGACGTTGAGTAAGATGGTTTCCCAGAGTGCGGCGTTAGGCTTCCCAGCATCGAACAGCTTGGCCGGTGGAATGCGGATGCACTCGTCCCAAACGCTTCTTGCGCCCGGGTTGTAGCCGGCCACGCCACCGCCGCCAACGTCCGCATGGTGACCCTTGGATACCGCCCAGAACGCCACCTCGTTTTCGTGGAATACCGGCTTAGCAATTGTAATATCGGGCGGATGATTGTTGCCGCGATAAGGGTCGTTCAAGATAAACACATCACCCGGCGAGACGTCGCCAGCAAATGTTTCGGCGATACTGCGTATGGCATACGGCAAGGCGCCCATGAGTACGGGTATATAAGCTGTCTGCGCCACCATGCGTAACTGACTATCGAAAATCGCAGTGACAAAATCGCGTGCTTCCGAAAATATTGGTGAGCGCGAAGTCCGTAACATCGTCTGGCCGATTTCCATGCTAATGGCAGTCAATCGGCTGCCGATGACCGATACTTTTATCGGATCTATTTCACTCGTCATGCGTTATTCTCCATGCGCGAGGCGCGCGCAAAGCTCGTCGACATCTTCGCTGCCGGGATACAGCAAATAGTTTTCAAATTTGTCGCAAGCGAGATCATAGTCGGGCGGTACGACAATCGTAGTGGTCGGCTGAGCGACGATGGCGGGGCCACTTATATGATCACCCGCATGCATAGCCAGACCGTCGTAAATGGGCGTATCGACAAAGTTCCCGTCGAAAAAAACTTGCCGTCGTTTTGCCGGCAAAAACTTCGCAGGTTCAGCTGCACTGGAAGCTCCGGTGAGGCGCGGTTTTTCGGTAGCACCTCGCGCGGCGACACGAAGATTGATCACTTCGACGGGTGTACCGGCCATCGCATAACCGTAGAGCGCGTCATGGCGCGCATGAAATTGGGTGACCAGCTGATCGAGCCCGCCGCTGGGGTCCCAAAACTCGCCCGCCGTCACTTCAACTTCGTTAAACTGGCCGACATATCTTAGATCGGCGCTATAGCTAACGCTGATTTTGTCCTCTGCGATCCCTTCTTCGCGCAAGGTTTGGCCGCCGCTATTCGCCATCTCATTGAAGAGCCGTTGGATCACCTCCAGGTCGGCCCGCTCAATATCCTGTGCATAGGTGCGCACGTAGTCGTGTTTGAGATCCGAGATCAGCATGCCAGCTGCGCAGAATACCGACGACCCGCGCGGAATTAAGATCAGCGGTATTTGAAGTTCCCGCGCGATTGGCGCCGCGTGGATGGGTCCAGCGCCTCCTGCAACGACGAGTACAAACTCACGCGGATCGTAGCCACGTTGCACTGACACGACATTCAGCGCGGCGGCCATGTTGGCATTGACCACTTCGTAAACGCCGTTGGCTGCCGCCACCAGGTCGAGGTTCAATGGCTTCGCAACATGGGTTCTAATCGCTTCATGGGCAGCGTTAGCATCAACCTCTATTTCCCCCCCTTCAAACGAGTCCGCATCGAGAAACCCCAACACTAAATCCGCGTCAGTAACGGTTGCTGCGCTACCACCACGCCCGTAGCACGCGGCACCGGGTTCGGCACCCGCACTTGCCGGCCCAACCGCAAGAAGTCCCCCGGTATCTACACTGGCTATTGAGCCGCCACCAGCGCCGACCGTGTGTATGTCGAGAATGGGAGAAGCTAAACGGTGCTCCGCAATCACACCCTCTTGCGTCACCGACGGAACGCCATCTTTAATTAACGCGACATCAAATGAGGTGCCGCCCATATCGACTGTGATGAGATCACGAAAGTGATGCCCGGCCCCGAAATAAATTCCCGCTTGCGGTGCCCCAGCCGGTCCGGATAACAAGGTATTGGAGGCGAAGCGCTGCGCAACCTTAGGCGACATCACGCCGCCATTGGATTGCATGATTAGGAGCGTGCCATCAAACCCTGAGCCCGCCAATTCATGCTCAAGCCGCTCTAGATAACGAGTCAGCACCGGTCCTACGTAGGCATTCAGCACGGTCGTACTGTGTCGCTCGTAGACTCGTATTTGTGGCAAGACCTCGCTCGACAGTGACAGATAGACACCGGGCAACTCGGCGCTAAGAATCTCGTAGGTCTTTTGTTCATGCGCTGGATTGCGGAAGGACCACAAGTAGGACACGGCCACGGCCTCAACGCGCTGCTGCTTAAAGTATTCGGCCGCAGCACGCACATCTGCCTCGACTAAGGGCGTGGTTGCAATTCCTTCAACCGTCACTCGCTCGCGAACCGTTCGAATCAGGTGTCGTGGGACCAAGGGAGGGGGCGGCGCATACTTTTCGAAGTATCGCTCCTTTAGGCCGCGGCGCATGTTGAGCACGTCGCGAAATCCATCCGTGGTGAGAAACCCCGTGGCGGCGCCATTGCCTGTAATCACGGCATTCGTTGTGATGGTCGTGCCATGCACAATCGTCTCGACTTGAGCCAAAAATTCCTCTAGCAATATGCCATGATCGTCGGCGGCCTTATTTAAGCCACGAAAAAAACCATCTGCGGGGTTATCCGGGGTCGTCGAGGTTTTGTACAAGAGGGCATCGCCGTCATCGTCAGCAACGAGGAAATCGGTAAACGTACCGCCGACATCAACACCAATTCGAAATGTCACCACTGAACCTTTAGTTTATGATCGCCTGCAAGATTACAAGGAGGCTTTAACCTTTTCAAATTTGTCCCAGCCAGCCGCGCGTGGTCGAGGATTTAACAAGGGTGGTGCGCTTGGATATAATCAGCCTGTATACCGCGCCCGCAAATCACTACTAATGTCGAATCCGTGGTCCAATTACGTGCCCCGTACTGAGCAACTTTAACATGACTCGATATCACGCTCCCGTCGCCGATCTCGAATTCTTATTGGGCGACGTTTTAGCGATTGAAGAGCTATTAACTCTCCCCGCATTCGCTGACGCCGATTGGATGAGCGTGCGAAACGTGCTGAGCGAAGGCGCGCGCTTCGCGGAAGAAATTCTTGCCCCCATCAACGCCGAAGCGGATCGCCAAGGCGCATCAATAAGCCAAGGTGCGGTGAGCGTCCCCGCGGTCTTCAAGCCCGCCTGGCAAGCGATAAGTCGCGACGGTTGGCTGGGATTGGACCTACCAGTCGAATATCGGGGTCAGGCATTGCCTCGGTTACTTCAAGCTGCGTTTGCAGAAATGACCAACGGTGCTTGTGTGAGCTTCTGTATGTTGTCTCTTATGTCGCGGGCCGCAGCACGGTTGTTGATTGAGCATGCGAGTGATGATTTAGTCGCGGCGTTTGTGCCGGATCTGATTGCTGGGGAGACAAGCGCGACTATTTGTATTTCGGAGCCGCAGGCCGGCTCCGATGTGGGTCGTATTCAGTCACGCGCGGTCCCCGCTGAAGATGGCACATACCGGTTAACTGGCACGAAAATCTGGATTTCTTTTGGCGACCACGATCTCACCGATCAAATCGCGCATATGGTGCTTGCCCGCACCGGCGATGCGGTCGGCACCCGCGGTATTTCTCTATTCCTAGTACCGAAGTTCCGCTTGCCATTGGCAGGACAAGAGCCCCGAACGAGCCCTGAACGAAATACCGTTATCGCGCAATCCTTGGAGCAAAAAATGGGGCTGCATGCCTCGCCGACATGCGTGCTCGATTTTGATAACGCGCAAGCGTTTTGCATCGGCGAACAGGGCCGCGGCTTGAACAGCTTGTTTACAATGGTCAACACGATGCGCCTCGAGGTCGCGCTACAAGGCGTCGCCATCGCTGGAGCAGCCACAGACGCGGCATACAATTACGCTCAGCAACGGAGTCAGGGCGGGCGGCCCGACGAACCACCCTTACCGATCATCCGCCACCCCGATGTACGTCGAACGTTGTTGACAATGCGCGCACGCACCGAAGGCCTACGCGCACTAACGCTTGAAGCCGCGCGTCAATTAGATCTTTCGGAGCACGCGCCTGATGAAAAAATTCGCGCTGAAGCCGAAGCGCTCTCGAGCTGGTTATTACCGATCTGCAAAGCGGCCGCGACCGACGGCGGCAGCGAGGTCAGCAACCTGGCCATCCAAGTTCATGGCGGTTACGGCTACGTGCAAGAAACCGGCATCGAACAATACGTGCGCGACGCGCGCGTTGGTTCTATTTACGAAGGCACGAATGGAATCCAGGCGCTTGATTTGGTGACGCGTAAACTTGTCGCCGATCAAGGACGACGTCGGCAGATTTTTGTCGAACGAATCAACGAAACCCTGATCCGCACCGAGCGCAAGACCGAACTCGAACAAATTGGAAGTGCGGTGACCTCGTTGCTGACGTCGTTTGAGTGTTGTAGCGACGCGTTGCTACAATCGACTCTTGGCGAGCGCGATCAAGCGGCCGGCGCCACGCCTTATCTGCGACTCGCAGCGCTACTGGGTTGTGCGTGGATGTGGCTACGCATGGCGGACGCAGCGAGCAGCGATGTCGAGCTTCATCGACGGAAGCATCACACGGCAAAATTTTTTGCCGTGCAGCTCGCACCTGAAGGGCAATGGCTGGAATCGCAAGTGCTCGCTGGCGCCGCAACGGTCGATGGTTTGTTAGAAGATTCATGGCCGGAGGGCAGGTCATGAACCCCCTTCCACAGAGCTACGAAAGCGTCGTCCATATGCTTGCCGCGGCAGCTGCAAATTGGCCCGAGCGCGAGGCGCTTGTTTGTGGTGAGGATCGGCTCACCTACGGCGAATATTTCGAAGCCGTAGCCGGATTGGCTGAAGCGTTGAAAACGCGTGGCGCAAATGGCCAACGGGTCGCGTTGATAATGACCAATTCGGTGGATATCTGTATCGCCATGTTCGCGGCGCACGCGGCTCGTGCCCAAGTTGTGCCGATTAATCCGCTTTATACTGCAGCCGAGCTCGAACCTATTCTCCGCGACGCAGAGCCGGTGGTGTTAGTCCACGATGACGCACCGCGTAACGCTGTCGGAAAAGTGCTCGAGCGCATTGAGATAAAAAACGTGATCGAAATCGGCCCTGGAACGAAACAACGGGCTTTTGATATTCGGGCCGCGGCGTTACCGCAGCCGTTACCAACACCCGAATCATTGGCCACTCTCCAATACACCGGCGGGACGACCGGTGTGTCGAAAGGAGTCGATCTAACGCATCAGCAGATCTCGATAAACATCTCTCAGCGCGAAGCACTGCTGCCTACCGGCAGAGATGGTGAACGTATTCTCTCGGTGCTACCGCTATTCCATATCTATGGCGTCGCGATGTGTTTACATAACGCCGTTTATGCTGGCGCCACCTTGGTGATATTGCCACGCTTCACCCCAGCGGAGGCTTTCACATTATTAGCGCAGGAACGTATTTCAATTCTTGCCGGCAGCCCGACCGTTTTTATCGGTATGATTTCAGACGAGCGTTTTCAAAGCGCCGATTTTTCTCACCTCAAACTCAGTTATTCAGGGGCCTCGGCATTACCAGAGGCGCTACTCGATGATTGGAAAATGGCTACCGGTGCGCCGGTACTTGAAGGCTTCGGCCAATCGGAGGCTGCACCGGTGGTGAGTTTCAATCCGCTGAACGGCGAATATAAAGCGGGCTCGGTCGGGATTGCGCTACCGTCGACGGAGATTCAGATCGTGGACGCTGCAGATGGGATTACCTTAATGCCGAATGGGACACCCGGCGAATTGCGCGTACGTGGCCCGCAGGTCATGCGCGGTTATCGCAATCGACCCCAAGAAAGCGCCGTCGCTTTGCGCGATGGTTGGCTATACACCGGCGATATCGGCGAGTTAGATGATGACGGTTATTTATATATACGAGATCGCAAAAAGGACATGATCATCGTGTCCGGATACAACGTCTACCCGCGTGAGATCGAAGAACTACTGCACCGCCATCCGCAGATCCTCGAAGCAGCGGTGATAGGCGTCGCCGACGATTATCGCGGAGAGATCCCTTGTGCTTATGTCGTCGCGGCTTCCGCGCAGTCGATCAACGACACTCAGCTTGATGACTATTGCCGCGAGAACCTCGCGCCCTACAAACGACCGCGGCGTTATGAGTTTATCGAAGCGCTACCGAAAACAAACGTCGGGAAAATCGACAAGCTCGCTTTACGAACACTAAATTCCAATGCAGCGACTGAATAACGCATTAGCTATCACACGCAAACCGGACTGCCCGATCGGGTCGCCGTATCGCCGCCGCTTGCGGCAGTATCGACGCGTTTCTTAATTCTACATAGCCAGACTTTACGCACACTGCTTAGGAGCAAAACGATGAAATTTAGTTGTATGATCTGGCCGTTTTCAGGCACTGAAATTGAGGCCGTCGTGCGCCTTGCCCAAGATGCTGAGCGCTGCGGATTTGAAACTGTGTACGTCGGCGACTCACAAATGATTTGGAACGACGTGTGGGTGGTATTGACCGCGTGTGCGCTAAATACCGAGCGCGTGCGATTGGGACCTGGGGTGACCAATACTGTAACTCGCCACCCTGCCGTTACCGCCAATGCGATAACCTCACTCAACATGATCAGCGGCGGACGCGCCGTGCTCGGGGTTGGTGCTGGTGATTCCGCAGTGCGCACAGCCGGCCTTTCGCCGCATAAACTTGGCGACATTCGCGAACGCATTGAATTTATGCGCGCGTTGCTCGATGGCGAAGAACGCGAGGCGCTGCGCCCACCCGAAGAGACAGGAAAAAATACCTGGGGGCGAGTCGATCGCGTTCGGCTCTTAGGTGCGGGTGACAGTGGACAAGTACCCATTCAACTCGCCTGCATGGGGCCAAAATCTGTCTCGCTGGCTGGCGAAATATGCGACGGCGTAATCGTCGACGGCCATATGGGCGGCAATGCAGAGGGCGTTCGCGCTACGGTTACCGCAGCACTTGAAGGTGCAAAAATCGCCGGGCGCGATCCCTCAAATCTTCGCTTTATCGCGGCTATCGATGCCGCGATTGAGAACGACCGTCATAGCGCGCTCGATAAGGTCCGGCCTACTGCTGCACGCAACATTGCTCGCAAACCGTGGCTTCCAGACACCTTGGGTATTGAACACGCGGACGTTGTCAAAAAAGTTTCCGAAGCCTACCGTTTTTACGAACACCTCGACCTGACCGCTAAACACCGCGAGCTAATCCCTGATGAAGTCGCGATGAAATGCTGCATCGCCGGGACCCCGGAAGATTGCGTCGCCAAAGCGCATGAGCTTCGAGACGCTGGCATTACAGAGATTTCGATATTCCTGACATCGCAGGATGAAACCAGTTCCAGACGAATACTGGAACGCTTTTCATCCGAAGTGATGCCGGCGCTCTGATTGGGCCACGACGCGTGATGCCGAACTAGTGACTGAATCGTCTACGCTGTCGGCTATTTCTGCGCACTTCGAACGACCATTCGAAAAGATGGATCGCTTGTTTTGCCGAGCGTAATACACGCTCACTGATGTAAAGTTTTACGTCGTTCTTTCAAGCATCGACGCGTAGCACTACCGCCATCGCCGTATCACCGGCTGCGCAGCCGGTAAAAAGCCCAACCCCGCCGCCGCGCAGCACGAGCTCTTCGATAAGCTCAATGATCCCACGCAGGCCAGTCGGACCATTTGGATGCCCGTACACGAGCGAACAACCAAAGTTGTTCATCTCATTCACGTCGAGCCCCATGGCTTTAGCGAGAACCAGATCGTTCACCGCGAAAGGATTATGCGTTTTGACCGCATCGATAGCATCCACTTTAACGTCCGCATTATTGAGTGCGCGTTGGGCGGCTTCGATCGGCGCCTCCGGCATGAAGGCGAGCGCTGCGCGTGAGAGCCCGAATCCACGAACACGAATGCGAACCGATTTATCGCGCGCGAGTTCGCGCGCAAGATCCGTGCTGGTTACAACAATGCCGGCATTACCGTCAGCGGGATAAGTCTGCGCGCCATAAGTTACGGTGCCGCCTTCAACCACCGGCTTTAGCTCAGCCAGGCCTTCTGCTGTCGAGCGATTGACGCCTTCATCACCACCGAGTTCTGCTACCGATTTGTGAAATCTCGGGTGCGGGACTTTGAAAGGTAACGTCATGTAGCGACGTTGAAAACCCGCTTCGTCGCTTAACGCCTCGGCGTATTGTTGTTCTCGCCGTAGCACGACATCGTGTTGTTGGGACGTACTAATTTGATACTTGGCGGCGACATTTTCCGCGGTTTGCACCATCGAATGTCCGCCCAAGGGATCACACGACATGTTGTCCATAATGAAATCTTCGCTTTCGCCGTACCCTCCAGCGCCCTGCGGATTGGGGTAATAGATGTGCGGGCCGTTGGACGTCCGATCGCAC
>CAWLAW010000019.1:0-13911 GCA_963854885.1 Gammaproteobacteria bacterium
TCGATAAATTCCGCGATAACACCAGTCCCGCCGGTTGGTTCCATAAGTTCGAAATCGACTTTGCCGACTCGGCACATGCGAAATCTCATTGAATATTGCTCGATTTCCTTTACTTCTCCAATTTCCGCATCAAATAATTTCTCGAATAAGTCTGTCGCGGTATCCAGACTACGCACCGCAACACCGACCTCGGTGATCCGCCTAATATCCATGTTCGTCGCTCCTATTAACTAACGGCTACGGTGTAATACCTTCCCTCATCGGCTGCCGGGTGGATGCTAAACTAGGTTTACTTCCTAACGCATGAGAAATCACCATGGCACGCCTCCCTTACCTCGACGCCGATGATCTTGCACCCGAAGATCGGGAACTGCTAGCCCGTAATCTCAATTTGTACAAGATAGTCGCGCACAGTCCGGACGGGGCTCGTGCGTTTGCGGCGCCAGCATTATACGTACGCCATCACAGTAAGTTGGATCCGCGTCTACGCGAACTCGCGATTATCCAAATCGGCTATCAAAGCGGTGTGAGCTACGAATACGCGCACCATATCGAAATCGGGCGCGACGCAGGATTATCCGACGATGACATTCGAGCAATCGCGACCGAGTCCGCCGGCGGTACCACGCATCTAAGTCCGATCGAACGCGCGGTACTCTTGGCTGCACGTGAATTAGCCGAAAAACCGACGCTATCGGACGCGGTTTTTGCCGAGCTTAGTAGAGAATTGGACGCCGAACGCATTATCGACCTGATAATTTCAATCAGCACATATTGCGGTGTTGTGCGATTACTCGGCGCCTTAGAGATTGACCTTGAACCCGATTATGAACATTTACTCGGTGAGTTTCCGCTAACGTGATTCGACCGATTGCCGGCGCATGATCAAGGCCTGTCGATTGCGACGATCAACCCGGCAGTCGGCCAACGGCTAAACAGCGGCGCCGTCGCGACTACCCTGCTCGAGATGTCCGACCCCGGCAAAATCTACGACGCGCCACGGTGGTTCGTGCTCTACGATCGTAACTGAGGTATTCGCAACGACAACATCTGGCTCAATCACGTACTCAGACACATCAAGAACCCTATCGATCAGTGATCGTAGTACTAAACCGTGTGTCACAACCGCAAGATCTCCAGATAATCCGTCTACACAACGAGTCACTTCATCCCACGCCCGATCGACACGCGCATTAAACACTTCCCAGCTTTCACCGTTGGGTGGCACATAACCTGGCGTAAAGATGTCTATCTCACCTAGATCATCGTAGGGCGTCCCGCGGATATCACCGAAGTTACGTTCACGTAGATTCGCACTCTGGGTGAAATCTAGGCCGACGTGCGCGGCAAGACGCTCAGCGGTAGTTTTTGCGCGTTGATAGTCACTCGAGATGATCTGCACAATCGGTCTTGATTTTAGCGCGCGGCCTAATTGATCGGCTTGGAGATGTCCATTATCACCGAGCGGCGTTTCGGGAAACTGGACAATTCGGTTGATATTGCAATCAGTTTCGCCGTGTCTGATAAGTAGTATAGCCATGGGCGGCTAGTGTAATGCACGAGCGCACTGAATCATATTCGAAATCAGCCGTTATCCAGAATCTGAGCTGGCGAATCTCGGTCGTTCTGTAAGGGCCAAATAAATATTCGACCTAAGTCTCTTGTTAGGAGGCCAGTGCGCCCATACTCAATTATCGACGGTGAGTCTGAAGTTCATATCCGGACTCTTCAACAAGGACGCCTCGCCACATCAAGACTATTTCTTCCGATTGAATTCTCGCGAAGAGTTACTCCGAGGATACGGGGCGTCTGGTATCGGGCTATCGAGAAAGCGGCAGAGCGGCTCCCACCCATCTCCGACCGCATAGATTAGTAAGCGGTCCGAACCAAACGCCGCCTTAACATCGGCGATGTTCTTCTCGTAAATCGCGATCGCATGATGTTTATCCTCTAGTTTTCCGCCAAAAATCTGCTGACCTATTAATTTGACGCCGATCGAATCGACATCTTCGCTGCTCCTAACGCTTGGAAAAATAGTTTTACTAACACTTTCATACCAACTCTCCGAGCTACGCGTAGTCAAGATGATCTTTGCCTGCGGATAGTATGCACTCACCTCTCTCCAATAAAATGCAGCGGGCCAATCGGCACATGACTGATATCCGGAAAACGCGACCTCCCAATCGGCTTTGCCACCGGCAGCGATGGCTCTCCATATTTCTCGCTGCACGGGATTCTCATTGACCTCGAGCATATGATGACAAGGCCCGAATCCTAATAACTCCAGTGCCGCTTTCATCGACATTGTGCCGGTGCGCCCAAAGCCCGCACCAATCACGGATAGTGGCATAAAAAATTCCGATTTATAGTTACGACCAGTTCCGACGAGACCGCGGCGCCAGAATCGACAGATACTTCTTGCAAGTCATTGCCTAATTGCCTGACACAAGGTGGCGATCCATAGGACGAATTACTGATTACTTGAGATCAAGGATTCGGGCCCCAAGGCGCGGATACCATTAGTTGAATTTCTTGGGTTTGGATTAACGGTCGAATGTGCGGAGCAAATTTCATGAATTCCTCATCCGCAAACAACCGTTTCCAAAACTCGCGTCGATCACCATCATCGTCGAATCGCCAAATATGGATGAGCTGGTGAAGTGGTCCGGTATCACTGATGAAATAGCCAACAAGTTTTTCACTAAACCCTCCCTTCTCGAGAGCTGGCCAGCCCATGTCGGAATAGAGCTGAATAACGTCAGCCATGCGACCGACCGTTACTGAGTATGTGCGTTTTTCATAGATCGTCATTTCGTCACTCCTTTTTAATCCAATAAGCAGTTGCGGCGCAAAATACGCTCAATTTTACAAATTCTCGCGCCGCTTTTGCGAGTAGATAGCAATGCGATCTGCATATTCTACGGCCCAATGCTGTTGTCTATATTATTCCGATAAATTGAACGGCACGCGTTAAGGTACGACCGGCAACTCGACAAATGAAGGTAAATCGCAGCGATGATGAATTGTGTTTTTCGCCGTGCGAATATCCGACTCCGTGTCGTTCGCAACAATCGGGTTGCCGCTATTCGTGTTGCGCGCACGACGCGGGAAATTACTGCTGGTGACGTCGATCTGGATACAACTCCCTGACGAAAAAGTGTGAGAAATGTGCGCGAGACTAATTACAATTTGAACGACATCTTCGCACTCGAGATATTGAGGATAAGTTAATCCGTCGCGATACATGACGCGCAACACCCCATCCATCAATAGCGTCGCCTGCCCATTGTGCTCGAGTTCAATCAACTTCGCGACGAAATCTGTATCGCGGCAATCCGACTGCACAGTCAAGGTGACCTTAACTTCGCCAGCGATGCGAAAATTCTCCGATAGCAGATCGCTTCGGTAGATTAATCCGTAATTCGGGAGAGCATACAAAGGACGTTGATCGAGTGCGCCACCGTCGATAGACATGTTGCGCCCGCCGAGGCTTGGAATTGGGTGGCGCGGATCATAAATATAGCATCGAGAGGTGTCGTCACCGGAAAGTGCTTTTAGCGAACCGTCCCCACGTAGATACAGAGTTTGTACACGTACATCATCTGGGGGCCACACTTCTGTAGCAATCCAATCATCTGCAACATATTCTTCGGATTTAGCTATCCAAGCGCGCGGCGAATAGTAAACTGGTGGCCGGTCGATTAACTCACTCGCTTTGTCTTTCAACCAATGATCGAACCATTCAAAATACGGATCGCGTGGCCAGAAATTTTCCTCGTAAACGAAATGGTGTGCATTCGGACCGATCCACAGAACTTGATTCCCGACACGCTGCTGAATCTGAGTAAATGCCGCGATCACACTCGTTTGGAAAATATCAAACCAAGTCGTGACGTGAAATCCTGGAACGTCGATGGTGCTTCGAAAATTGTGTCGGGATCTAAATTCATCGGGGCAAGGATGACTCAGGATCTCGTTTAAATGCGGCTGCCAAATCGAAAATTCCGGATAATCCGTTAACGGCAAATGCATCCAATCTTCGTTTTGCACAAACGCCGGTGAATCGCGCTTTGCCGCCTCAAGCCGAAAGTAACGTGCGTTTGCCGCCGTGGTGATCGCACTGATTTTTTCATCATTTAATCCGAATCGATCCTGGATAGCCGCGCGATGCGAGATCGAGAGACCGGGGATATTGTTCGACACCCACAACCAAAGGCGCTCCAGCTCAATCGAAGCTCCCTCATACACCACATCGTCGTAGATGCTCGAACCACCGACTTGGGCAAAAAACGCCTTCACCGATGGGTGACGCTGCGAAGCCGCAGCTAATGCCGTGGTTGAACCTGCCGACGAACCCGACACACCAACGCGATGATTCGTCCAATCTTGCTCGGCAATCCAATTTAACGTAGCAAAGCCGTCCTCGGCGTCATCGGCATAAACCCGATCTTGGCCTTCCGATCCGTACCGGCCGCGCGTGTCTTGATAAACGGCAGCGTATCCGTGATTGGTTATTTGTTGCCAGCCGCGCAATATCGAGCCCCGCATCGGTGCATCGGCGCTCGGCAGCCATCCGCGCGTGCAGTCTCGAAGCGTGCCACTACCTGGCGAACTGATACCGTAAGGTGTGCGCTGCAAGATGACGGGATACTGATCACCACCGGCCTCTGGAAGAAACACGAACGTGTTAAGTCGGACACCGTCGCGCATCGGGACCATCGCTTGAATACAATGCGAACGTTCCGGCCGGATAGGATTGGTTGACATTTTGTAACCGTCCCTTGCTAGAAGCCGCATTGCAACTTCGGTAGCTTCTTAATGGTAGTTTAATTGTGACGAAAACATCTTAGGCTCGAAGCATATCAATATTTTTAACACGCTGGCGCTGCCCCGGACTGAGTAATCGGGCAAGGTAATCCCTACGGATTCTCGATGACTAGCTTCCACAGAATCGCCCGTTTTCGGACTTCATCATTCTGCTTATCGGCGTCACGATGCCGAACACACTCGAGCGCTTTACAAAGACAGCTTAGGTTTCGCGATGAAAATGGCGTTGCGAAACGACGTTCATCAGACGACCGGTGTAGCCGATGTGTTTATGCATTTGTTCTTTCATATCGGAAGCCACAGTGATAAGAAACCGAATTACATCGTATTTTTTGATGTCCCCGATAATGCGCGCGATCGCCCCGATAAGCTGTTTAGAACGCGATGGAGACTTGGTTTACATTTGCCATGGGCTTGGTCGATCACGACGCGTTACTCGCACTGAAGGTCAAACTCGAAGAAGCCGCCATACCCGTCGAAGGGTCGATCGGCCACGGCACGTTTTCGTCAATCTACTTTCACGATCCGAACACGTACGACCTGGAGTTTTCCGCGACGAACTAGGCCAAGTCGAGGTGTTCGATGAACACGTCCGCACAGCTCAAACATGCAGGTATGGAATGAATGGAAGGAAGGCCAAGCGATTTAGCGCGGCATCCGCAGGGTGACTGGCAACGCCCGACGAAGTTTAGAACGACGGAATTACGTCGTCACAGTGCGAAAGTTGAACATCAAGCCGCGTTTCGACAGCAGGTAAATTACAATCCCGATGTTCACAAAATTCCACGCAATGCCGTTAACGAAAGCCGCGGTATACGACCGAGTCCAATCGTAAATGGCTCCAGACAACCACCCGCCCAAGGCCATTCCAACGAGGGTCGCCATGATGATTAAGCCCATTCTCATTCCTGCCTCAGACGGTTTGAAATACTCTCGAACTATCATGGCATAACATGGTACGAGACCTCCTTGAAACAACCCAAACAGCGCCGAGACGATGTACATCGCAGTCAGGCCTCTAAATGGGAGAAAGAAAAATAACGCTAAACATTGCAAACCGGACGCGATTAACAAGGTTTGAAGGCCGCCTATGCGATCCATAAGCAGGCCAAATCCAAGGCGGCTAACCACCCCACAACCCAACATCAGCGCTAACATCTCCGCACCTCGGGCAGGGCCAAAACCTAGCCCAACGCACATCGAGACGAGATGCACTTGTGGCATGGCCATAGCGATGCAGCAGCCTACTCCAGCTGCGCACAACAATAATTGAATACTGTTATCGGACATGCCGAGCGGATACGGGGCAACATCCGCGGCGGCATCTTCATTTGTGTCGAACGTTCGGCGACGTCGCAAAACAAAACTTAAGGGTATTAAAGTTGCGGTGCAGAAAACGCCGATACCCATGTACGTGCCTCGCCATCCGATTGTTTCGATAAAATGATGAATAATAGGCGGCCAAACCGCACCGGCGACATACTGGCCGCTGGCGACCATCGCAATGGCGATTCCGCGCCGCCGATCGAACCATTGAGAAACGTCTGCGAGTAATGGCGCGAACAGTGACGACGTACCTAGAAGTCCGATAAGTAATCCATGGCCAAGAGCGAACGTCCAAATGCTTGAGGCCATGCTAGACAGCGCAAATCCCGCTCCAAAACCGAACGCACCGATAATCACCGGCACCTGAATACCGAATCGATCGAACAATCTCCCCATGGCGATAGTTCCCGCTGCCCACCCCAGCATAATCATCGAATACGGCACCGATGCTTGCGATCGAGTGGCCTCGAACTCTAATTCGATGACTGGCATCGCAACGATGACCGCATACATACCGACGCCACCGATGGTCAGTAACGCAAACGACGTAGCTAATCGTATCCACGCATGCCGTGATTCGATTTCGTTACTTTGTGATGACATCGTGTTCCTTTAAAAAAACGAGAATCATTTGCCCGCACGGGCACGACTTGCGAACGGGGTTAAACAAGCGTTTAGTCGGACCTACTGGGGAGGTACTCAGTCGGAATAGTTACAATAGAATTGAACCACTTTTCCATACTTGTAGCATCCATCTTCGACCAATCGGGGATTTCTTTTACTAAGGCTTGTCCGAGTTGGTTACCGAATTTGACAATATTATTATTTGTCGCGGTACGCTCGTCATTCCATTGAGAAAGCGCGTCTTCAATGGAGGCATCGCCGTGCAGGGCTTCGGCTAATCCAACCGCATCGTTCATTCCTTTCAATGCGCCGGCCGCACTATGCGGACGGGCGAATGCGCCAGCGTCTCCGACAAGACAAATCCTTCCCTGGCGGTACGCCGGTACTTGGCAATCATAAATTGAGTAGGCGAACGTATCTGGACATTTATCAAGAATATCTGCATAGAAATCCGGAACCCGCTCGTGCGCTTTGTCTTTTAACGCTCTCTCTGTGGCCTCGGGCATTGCCCCAGGCGGTAAAGAACCTTCCCACTGATGCCCGTGTTTGTCAGTAAGAAACGCATCGATCTCCGTCTCGTCAACTGGCACATACATGCCCCAGTTAACTAAACGTTTACCGCGTTCCACAGATCCATCCGGCCCCGGTACGAAGTAAAATATTCCGTGTCCTCCAGAATACCCCAAGCATCTAATCCCACGATCTAGTGGCTCCCATTCATCTAATTCACTTTCCATGAGGAACCCACGCCACAGAACGTACCCCGCATACGGGAGAACAATTTCCGGGAATAACGTGCTGCGCCCTAGCGATGCGTAACCGTCTGCGCAAACGACAAGATCAAATTCGTGGCTCTCTCCATCATTCAATTCCAGTACCGCACCATGATCCGATAATGGACGGATCGCAACGACCTTAGCGTGTGCGCGATAGATATCATCAGGTACTCGCGAACGCAGGTTTCGGTACAATGCGCCCCAGTTTAGGGCCGCAAGTTGCGTCGGCTGATCCCAGGCCAAGTACCCGAATTTTCGATCTTCGTCCGTGCGCCAAATTCGAGAAAAGTTCGTCGCCGAAAAATTCGGAATATCACGATCGACCAAGTCGCGCGAAATCAAAGTGTCGAGGACTGAGGGAGGTACGCCGATGCCGGCACCACGATCTTTAAGTTCATCACCCGACCGTTCGAAAATCGTTACCTCGCATCCAATTCTAATTAGTTCGACCGCGACAGTGCAGCCCGCAATCGAGCCACCGACGATGCCCACGCGCAGGTTCCTTTTTATCGATTGCGTTTCAGAAGACATATTCACCTCTTGTGGCGGACGAGACCTTGCCACAATCCACTAAAATCGAGCCAACTCAGAATCACAACGCTATCTCGAGCCCGCAATAACTTAAAGTAACCATCGAAGATTGTCGCAATGGCGGTCTCGAAACGTAGTTCCCAACGCGTCGGCCGAGACTTGCATAAACCGTATCACGTACGGCCTTCCTGTTAAGGGTACTTTCTAAGCTGGGAGATGAACAGTCTGCTCGGCGCCCGAGTTAGACCAGCAACATCAACGTTGATCTTGGGCTGTGGTTTAACACTGCAAGTTCGAAGAAATTAGATTGCACAATCGCCAGGAGTGGGTGAATGCGTTATATCGCCTCATCTTGCGTTGTTTGCGATGTCAAGATTTGAAGACAAAGATGTACGCGGTAGAACGCCCGGCTCCGAATGAACATGTTTTAGACTAACTCGTAACGTTGCTATTAAATGTAACCACATGGTGGTGTCAGTCTGCGCAATAAATCGCGCCACAGGTTACATTCGGCATGAGCGATGATATTTCCCTGCGTGGATTGCAGCACTTTCAGTTACCGGCAGACTGACCCTTATGATCCGACAGTTTCGATAGCTAGGTTGATCCTCTTGATAAAATTCCTACGCAGCGATTGTCGAGACGATTTGTATACACTGTCGGAACTCAGAATTTAATGACCATTAACATCCCGCAGGGGCATCGAGCGGAAACCAGCAAGGAAATTATATGGACTTAACGATTGAGAAGAACCTTCAAGTACCGATGCGTGACGGTATTGGGCTAGCTACGGACGTTTACCGACCCGATGCTGACAGCCGCTTTCCGGTCGTGCTAATGAGACTTCCGTACAACAAAGAGATACCTGTGCTGCTGTTTCTCTCGGGTGACATTCTTCGAATTGCACAAGCGGGATTCGCGGTCGTGGTTCAAGATTGCCGTGGCACGTTTCAATCGGAAGGGGAGTTCAGTCCTTATTTTCAGGAAGCTGAAGACGGCGTTGACGCGATCGCTTGGGCCGCGCAGCAGAAGTGGTCGAACGGCAGCGTCGGGATGATGGGAGCATCGTATTACGGCGCGACTCAGTGGCTCGCAGCATGCGAAAACCCACCGGCTTTGAAAGCAATCGCGCCTTTTATTACTACCGACCAATATTACGATATGTGGACTTACCAAGGCGGGGCATTTCAACTCGGGTTCATGTTGCAGTGGGCCACGGCGACGTTTGGCATCGGTGAGATGTCTCGTCGGCTACAAGGCGGGCAAGCCGAGCGTGAAGATTTTCAGGCTGCTATTGAATCGGCTGATGGCGTCTCCCAGCGGTACTGGCATCTACCGATCGCAGATCAGCCACAGCTGGAGAATTTGGCGCCCTATTTCTCTGATTGGGTGGAGCACCCAGAATACGATGATTTCTGGCGCGCGACCGCGCCGCGGGAACGCTACGCCAACGTTAATGCGCCGGCGTTAAATTTTGGCGGCTGGTACGATTTATTTCTTGGCGGCACATTGGCGAATTATCAAAATCTTAAGAATCGCGTTGCGCAGCGACTTATCGTCGGTCCATGGTCGCACGGTTATAACGGTGGTGTTTATCCGGAGCGTAATTTCGGTACGCTCGCGTCTGACGGAGCCGCAGACGTAACATCAGAGCAGATTCGTTGGTTTAAGCGTTGGTTAAAGAATGAAGATATTGATAGTGAACCTCGTGTAAAACTTTTTATCATGGGGCCTGACATTTGGCGCGAAGAAGCTGACTGGCCATTGCCCGATACGATTTGGCGAGAATATTACTTACATAGCGACGGGATGGCCGCGTCAATTGGCGGCAGCATGGACTTATTTCCGCCGAGTAAGGAATCAGCTGACACGTATAAATACGACCCGGCGAATCCGGTACCAACCGTTGGAGGCGCGAGCTTCCTACCAGGACTGTTTATCGGCGCAAACGCGGGGCCTCGAGATCAGCGCGCTGTCGAGCAACGTAATGACGTCCTGTGCTACACCACCGCCCCCCTTGAGCGTGACACGGAAATCACTGGTCCGGTGAAACTCATATTATACGTGCGTTCATCAGCTCTCGATACCGATTTCACCGGGAAACTCGTCGACGTGGATCCGAACGGACGAGCGCTCATTTTAACCGATGGGATTCTTCGCGCTCGCTATCGGGAAAGCTTCTCGACTCCGAAATTTCTAACGCCAGGAGAAGTCTATCGATTAGAGATTGACCTTGTCGCAACGGCTAATGTGTTTATGCAAGGACACAAGATTCGACTTGAAATTTCGAGTAGTAATTTTCCACGCTTTGATCGCAACACAAATAGCGGTGGAATTATTGCGCATGAAACGGAGGCCAATTTTATCATTGCGAACAATGAAATCTTGCATGACGAAACCTACCCGTCACATTTAGTTTTACCGGCGATTGAAAGGAACTAATTCAAGCGTAATGGCCGGTTGAGACAGTGTTTTCGCCCCTATTTTGGCGAGTCTGGTAAAATATTATTTCTATTCAATAAACGCTGATTTATTTCGACCACAACCGACGATTTGAATCGTTTAGTGCAGGCGCATCTAGCGGTATAATTATGCTTCGTAACAACTCTCGCCTAAAGCGAAACTTGCATCGAATGCGCGTCCGGTGCTAAGTAAAAGGAACAGCAGTAATGACGACGAAACAATGCGATGAAAACGGCCTACGCACCGTCATAATTGGCGCAGGGATGGCGGGTATATTAACCGCGATAAAATTGCGGGAAGCCGGATACGATAATTACGTCGTGTATGAAAAATCTAACGCTGTCGGCGGGACCTGGCGGGAGAATACGTATCCAGGAATTGCGTGCGACGTCCCGGCTCATATGTATACCTACTCGTTCGAACCGAACCCCGATTGGAGCAGCAGCTACGCCCCCGGTGAAGAGATACACAATTATTTCAAACGGGTCGCTGAAAAATATCAGATTCTCGATAAGATCCGTTTCAACGAGTCAGTCCCGTTTTGTGAATTCATTGATGGGCGCTGGAAAATTCGAACATCGAGTGGCCGGGATGACGAAGCAGATTTCGTGATTGCCGCGACCGGCGTGCTGCACGAACCATACGTTGCGGAAATCCCTGGATTGGATTCATTCGCAGGGGCAAGTTTCCATAGCGCGCGTTGGGATCACAGTGTCGAGTTACAAGGTAAGCGGATCGGAGTAATCGGAACTGGCTCTACGTCTATTCAAATCACGTCCGCCTTAGTTGACAAAGTAGAAAAATTCGCTCTCTTTCAACGCACAGCCCAATGGATCATGCCAATCGATAACGTCAGATACAGTGAGCATGAAAAGGCCGAGTTCCGATCCGACCCAACCAAAATCGAAGCGATTCGCGACCAAGTTAATGACGATTTCGAAGTTTTTTCTAATGCCGTAATTGACGCAGAGTCGGATGAAATGAAGGAAGTTGAGGCCGCTTGTCTTGCGAATCTTGAGGACAACGTCGGAGAGCTAGAACTTCGAGAGAAACTCCGGCCAGATTACCGAGCAGGTTGTAAACGATTAGTATTTTCGTCAGATTTTTATGATGCCATTCAAAAGCCGAACGCGAATTTAATCACATCCGGAATTGAAAGAATTGAGACGACCGGTGTGCGGACAAAAGACGGTCAGTTACACGAGCTAGATATACTTGTGGTCGCCACCGGGTTTCGTGCCGACAGCTTTATTCGTCCGACGACAGTGCGGGGACGTGGCGGTATCGACCTCGACGAGGTTTGGTCCGACCATCCAGTTGCCTATCTGTCCATTTCGATACCAGAATTTCCAAATTTCTTTATGCTCAATGGACCAAACGGTCCGGTTGGAAACTTTTCCTTAATCCAGATCGCTGAATACCAAGTCGGCTATATACTCCAACTGATGGAAAAAGTCAGAGCCGGCGAATGTCGGGAAATAAGCGCGAATGCGACGGCCACCGTGGCGTTTGAAAAAGCCCGAAGCAACGCCGCAAAACGGTCAATCTGGGCGACTGGCTGCAACAGCTGGTATTTGGATAAAAATGGCGTACCGGCAAGTTGGCCATGGTCCCGAGCTCGGTTTTTCGACGAAATGGGCAGCCCAAAGATTGAATCATACGACTTAGCGAGCTGAGGCTGTCACAAATACTATCGACCTGAGCACAATGAATACCTTGGCTGCGATAGAAATAATATTGTTGGAACACACCTCAAGGTGATCCTTGCGCGAACGAGAAAATCCCAAATACGGATTTTGTGGACTTATCCTACGACAACAAGAACAGCGCTCTGTGGGTCTATTTATCTGGGCGAGCGCCAGATTATGTCTCCCTCGAATTAATGCACGACTTGCTCGCGGTGGACGAAATCGCCGAGAACACGTTAACGAGCGCTCACAACGTCAAATCGACAGACATAAACTTCAGAATTATGGCCTCGAAGCGCGCGGGTATTTTCTCTCTCGGAGGCGACCTGGCAACATTTCGGGATCTAATTCGCGATGGAGATCGTCGTGGGCTGATAGAGTATGCGACCACAGCGATAGATGCGATATGGTCCAATATTCGCAATACAGCATATGACGACGGCGTTACGACCGTCGCGCTCGTACAAGGCGAAGCGCAAGGTGGCGGCTTCGAGGCCGCGCTTTCGGCACACGTTCTGGTAGCCGAAAAAGGGGCCATGTTCGGCTTCCCCGAGGCGCTATTTGGAATGTTCCCAGGCATGGGCGGATTTCAATTGTTATCTGCGCGCACGTCCAAGGAATGCGCCAAGCGTTTGATTGGAAGTACAGAGCGTTACTCGGCGGAAATGCTTTATGAGATGGGCGTTGTTGACGGAGAAGGGCAAGGGCACGCAAACGTTAAACGAGTGGATGGCATCACAAACTCGCGAAAGCACCGCTAAATACCGAGATCGATTCGGCGAGCTCGACAAACAAGCAATGAATGAATCGATTGACCGTTGGGTTGACCAAGCATTAGAGCTCGATGGTCGTCAGCTACGAACCATGGGATATATCCTTGCGGCGCAAAAGCGCGCTTCCGAGCAGCCCAAAAAAGCAACGGTTACACAGCTGCGGCGGACGATCAGTTTCCCCGACATCTTTACGATGCCCTTGGTCGGTGAAGCACCCGATCGGATCCCATCACCGCTACTACTATCCCCCAAACAAACGAACCGATTCAATGAGGCAGAGTTTGTCGCTTTCATTAAATCGTCCCGCCCGTGGATACATGAAAACCTCACCCGTCACGGCGCATTACTGCTACGCGGATTTTCTAACCAAGGATCGACGTCGCTCGGAAGGTTTGTGTGCCGCGCTTCGGCTAGATCGGATATTTGACGCGAGTCATTCTGTCCCAACTCCGGCGACCCTTTTTGAGAACGTCTTTGCAGAAGATTACTACTCAACTGAAATGCCGCAAGCGCTCCATAATGCCTATGCCGATTGTGCTTTATTTCCGGCCGTAAAGATCCTGTCGTGTAACGATCAGGCAATCGATTCCGGCGGTCTGGTAACGCTTGCGAACACCCGATCAATTTATCAACATTTAGACGAATCTCTGGTAGCAGAATTCGAACGCCGGGGCATTACGTATCGACGTAATTTTCATAGTGCTCCAAAAATCGGCCGACTCGACGATAATGTTGCGACGAAAATTCAGGCATGGCAGAACATTTTCAAGACCCAGGATCGAGCTGAAGTAGAAAGAAAATGCCGCCAGAATAGCTTGCGTTTCTGTTGGAACCGCGACAATTCGATCGAAGTTTACAACAGCGCGCCGGCATGCATATCGCATCCCGACACAGCGGATCGTC
>CAWLAW010000020.1:0-13583 GCA_963854885.1 Gammaproteobacteria bacterium
TGGACTGTTGGGTTTGCTTGGGATGCAACTCAGCAGTTAACGCTCGTTTTCGATTTTCAGCGCATCTTGTTTGGTTCTATCGACGCGCTAAGTAATCCCGGCCCGAGCGCGGCGGAGCTCACGGGCACAATTTCGCCGGACCGGCGCCTCGGGGCGAGCAACGGGATCGGATTTGGCTGGAACGACCAGTCAGTATTTAAGCTTGGCGCGAACTACAAATATAACGACGCGCTAACTTTGCGCGTCGGCTGGAATCACGGATCCAGTCAGATCCCGAACCGCGAGGCGCTCATCAACATTGTTGCGCCAGCGACGATCAACGACCACGGCACCTTGGGCGCAAGCTGGCAATTTGGTCAGGTTGGAGAACTATCGTTGGCCTATATGTATGCATTCAAAAAAACTAACCACGATCGATCGTCGGAATTCTTTGGTACGGCCGTCCGGCACTCAATATACGAGCATTCAATCGACGTTAGTTGGTCGAGAGACTATTGAATCTTGAGACAGATCAACAGCGAGTCAAATATTCCGGTCGATTGAACCACACGGCAGTATTAATCGCCAAACACCCATTTGTCGTAGAGTGTCCAGATGTAGTTTTCCGTCGCTTGTTCGCGCAATTTATGTAAATCCTCATCCGCGAGTTTTTGCATAAACACATCAAACGCATCGATGTCTTGAAATTCGACGACGGCAAAATGATTTCGCGTTTGGCCCATGATTTCCCGTCGTACCTCAGTCCCTGCAGCAACGAATTTTACATCTAGGGCCGCTGCGACCGCGGCAGCTTTTGTTGCGTAATCTGCGTAGAGTGATTCCTTTCCCGGGATCACGTCGTAGACGTTAAGTGCAAATATCATCGCCGTTCGCTCCTCATTTTAAAGCCTAATTACAAGTCGTCCGAAATATTGTAGCCGTGTTCGACTTGCTAGAGGCCATCACTATAGTTGTGGCCCGCCCGACCAGCACTTCGGCCACAGCGGTCCATGAAAATCGGATTAGACACATTCGGAGAGCATAAGATCGCAATGCACCGGATTGCCTAGTCCGCATGATGTGCGTTAATGTCTTCAACGTAAGTCGAGCAAAACTGCTGCACCGCAATAAAACAACTAGGATGATTGGATGCGAGCTGGTGAATGGGAGAAATTCGATGAGTCGTACAATTAGAGACATTCTCGAAGGACAACGTTTTGTTACTGCGCAAGTATCGATGTGCGTAACGGACGTCGCGGCATTAATGAAGAAAAATCGAGAGGGCGCGATACTCGTGCTTGATGAAGAAAGCCTCGCTGGAATCTTTACTGAACGCGACGCTCTATTCCGTGTAGTCGCTGAAGGGCTGGATTCGGACGAGACACCCATATCGGCGGTGATGACGTCCCAGCCGGCTACAATCGGACCGAACAAACCATTTGGTGACGCCCTAGAAATAATGCATGAAGGACGATTTCGCCACGTTCCCGTGATCGAAGATGGAATCCCGATTGGGATGGTGTCGTCTCGTGACGCAATGGGGCCAGAACTTGAACAGTTCATGTACACGAAAATCCTTGAGGAACAAGCCACCGACGTATTGGCTTAAGCTAGCGATCCTGATGGATCGTCAGCGACCCTATATCGGCTGGTGATTGTGCTCTGTAACGTTTGAAACGCAGTCGTCCATTCGATTTATAGAAGCGACGGACAAGACGCACAACAAGTAACGAACCGCTTTGACGGTGCAGCAGTAAGTTTCTCCCCCCTACGCAATAGCTCGGGCTTCAAAGTGAGCCTTGGATGCTGGGCCGCGCGTTCGCAGATAAGACATCGACGGGTCAACTCGCTTATAATTTCACAATGGATAATTTAGAAGTTTTCGTTCCCGTTGCTACGGCGCGAGTCGACGAACGACCGCTCGCGCCACGTTTAAACCAACTTCCCGGTGCGCGCATCGCGTGGCTCGATAATATGAAGGCCAATGCAAAATCGCTCTTAGATTACGCGCGACAAACGCTTCAAGAGCGAGATGCTTCGTTTGAAACGATTGTCCTTTCCAAAAACGCAACAACGGCCGCTCCGGATTCAATCATGGAGAAATTGCGTACCTGTGACGCTGTCGTACTCGCAATCGCGGACTGAGGATCCTGTACGTCGTGGAGTGTCCATGACGCGATTAAATTGGAAAGCGAAGGGATCCCATGTGTGATTATTTGCAGCGATGAATTTGGACCGCTCGCGCGTGCGGAATCGGAAGTACTGGGGCTGAACGATTTGCCTTTAGTTGCGATTCCGCATCCACTTGCGGGTAACGACGATAAGCTAGTTCGGGCAAAAGCCATGGCGATCGCGAATGAAGTGATCAGCACGTTAACCGATCCGGCAGAGTCAATTAGCGCCCGCTATAGAGGGCGTTTTTCAGAGCTAACGCAACGGCGTCTCGAGCAAGGCGCCGTGTGCGTCGATGAAGTCTGCGCAGTCGATCCGGTGCTGTCTAAGAAAGCGAACCTCGCATAACCTGTATCACGATGAGTGAAACGGTTTTCCTTCCGGCTGAATCGCTCGATGACGAATTTGATTCGCGTGGATGGTCTGACGGCCTACCAATCGTGGCACCAACACCTCAGCGCGTTGACGCGATGCTTAATTACGCGAATTGTCCGCGCACTACAGAACTTGGCACGATGGCTCCCCGACAAGGCGTCGCGAGCGTAGAAATTCTCGCCGTCAATGCGGTCATGGCCGGTTGTCGACCGGAATACTTTCCTGTTGTGCTCGCGGCAGTCGAGGCGTTACTCGATGAAGCGTTTAATATTTTTGCCGTTCAAGCAACAACTCATCCGTGTTCGCCGTGCGTGATCGTCAACGGCCCGATTGCCGATGAATTAAAAATTAATTCGCGCTACGGCGCATTCGGGCCGGGGGTTCGCGCTAATGCGACAATAGGCCGAGCGATTCGATTGATCCTCATGAACGTCGGCGGTGCGCGGCCGGGAATACTCGACCGTTCGACCCAAGGCCAGCCCGCAAAGTACGCTTACTGCGTTGCGGAGAACGAAGCAGAAAGTCCCTGGGAACCGTTGCACGTGGAGCGGGGATTCGCGCCGACGACCTCAACTGTGACGGTTACCGCTGCGGACGGTCCGCATAATATCAACGATCACATTAGTCAGGACGCCGATGGCATTCTGGCGACCGTTTGTGCCAGTTTGAGCGACATGGCTTGCAATAATGCCTACCTTTACGGGCAGCCGACGATCGCGTTCGGACCAGAGCACGCTGCAATATTAGGTGCGGCAAAATTAACCAAAGACGACATTAAACAGCACGTATTCGAACACGCGCGTATCGATCGAGAACTTTGGCTTCGTGGCGGGATGGCCGGTATGTTTGAAGATCGTTTTGCCGACGAAGACCGTGTTCCAATTATTAGTACGCCGGACGATTTGTTGATCATCGTGGTTGGCGGGTTCGGACGGCATTCGTGCTGGCTGCCAACGTTTGGCGAAACGACGCGAGCCGTTACCCGCTCGATAACCAATTCTGACGGTGCGCCGCTCAGATCGATTTCCAATAGCGGTGAGTAAGTTTCGTGTTTGCGCGGCGTAGTTTTTGTCACCGCGGCGCGCTCGTCGTACCATTGAGGTGCGTTTCAATTTTGCACAAAGCCCGAGGTTAAGGACAGAGTAAATGATTAAGATACATGGCACGCCGATCAGCAATTATTACAACACAGCTAAATTGGCGCTCGTCGAGAAAGGACTCGATTTCGAAGAAGTAGCCGTATTTCCGGGCCTAGAACCGCAGGTACTTAAACACAGCCCTGTGGGGAAAATACCTTGGTTAGAAATTGATGGGCAGACATTATGTGAAACAAACGTGATCTTCGATTATCTCGAAGACACCAGCCCCGAGCCGCACCTTTATCCGATCGACGCATTTGCGCGCGCTAAAGTGAAAGAGCTTGTGCGCATCGTCGAGCTTTATTTGGATGCTCCAGCACGACGCCATATCGGCACAGTCTATTTCGGTGCGCCGGTGAATCAAGCCGCGTTCGACGAGGTTCGTCCTGCTCTCGAAAACGGTTTAAGAGCTGTGAGTCAGTTCGCGAAATTCGGCCCATATATCGCCGGGAATGAATTCACTTTCGCGGATATCACGGCTTATTTTCAGCTTCGATTTACGAACATGCACACCATGAAGATTTATGATTGGGATATCACGGAAACGAACCCCGAACTTAAACACTACTTGGCCATGCTAGGCGAGCGTAAGAGCATCGCTGACGTTGACGGTGTCATGCAAGCGGCGATGGCAAAATTTGCCGCCCGTTAGGGCCAAAATAACAACTACTTTTAACCTCGGTAAAAGGAAACTTCGATGCGTTTTGGTGTCTTCTATGAATTGCAATTACCTAAACCCTGGGCGAAAGATGACGAACACAAACTGTTCAAAGATGCGCTAGAGCAGGTAGCACTCGCCGACCGATTGGGTTTTGATTACGCATGGGAGGTCGAGCATCATTTTCTCGACGAATATTCGCATTCGTCGGCACCCGAAGTATTTCTCGCCGCAGCTGCTGCCAAGACCGAACGGATCCGTATTGCTCATGGTATTCGTCAAGTTATACCCAATTATAATCATCCCGCGCGCACTGCTGAGGGTCTCGCCACCTTGGATTTAATATCCGACGGACGCGTTGATTTTGGAATTGGCGAAGGGGCGACCCGCCTTGAGTTAGGCGCGTTCGGAATACCCGCTAAACGTAAACGCGCCCTGGCGCTCGAAGCAGCAGAACAAATTTGCAACATGATGGTATTAACCCCGTACCCCGGCTTTGAGGGTGAAGGGTTTTCGATGCCGTGTAGAAATGTGTTGCCGAAACCGCTTCAGCAGCCCCATCCACCTCTGTGGATGGCGTGCACTAATCGCGACACGATCAAAGTGGCCGCGCAAAACGGGGTCGGTGCGCTGGCCTTTGCCTTTCTCGATCCGGACGAAGCGCGAAACTGGTCGAAGATTTACTATGACATTATTAAAAGCGAAGAGTGTGTCCCTCTCGGTTGGTCGGTAAATGCAAACCTTGCCATGGTGTCGGCGTTTTCGATGCATGAGGATCGCGCCGAAGCTATCCGTCGCGGTCAGGATAATTTCGAATTTTTTCGCTACTCACAGCAAAAATTAGTCGCCGAGGATTTTGTCCCTGGCTACAGTGACATGTGGGGTGAATTTCTTGAGAAACGCGGTGACGCATCGGATCGCCTGATTCAGGCAGCGTTAGCGCGCGGCGAATACGACGGAGCTGGGATTGGAACGCCGCAAGACATGCAGCGACATTTGGCTAACATGCAGGAGGCTGGGGTCGATCAGGTGGTTTTTCTTCAGCAAGCCGGTCGAAATTCGCATGCAAACATATGCGAATCGCTTGAGTTATTCGCTGATACGGTTATGCCTCAATTTACGCGCGATGTCGCAGAACGTGAAGCGCGCAAACAAGAAGAGCTAGCGCCCTACATTGAAGCCGCAATGGCTCGTAAACAACGGATGCCGGCGCTGGCGAGAGAAGATGTTCCAGTTGTGAAGGCCGCGGTAAAAGCGGCAACGCCGTATGGCGCGAAAAAAGCAAGCTAGAACTTCAATCGATAGGCGTCAGTAAAAAACCCCGAATGTGACCGGGGCTTTTTTTCAATAATAGCTTGTGCTTGCTGAGAACGCATTTGACTGTTGCGGAAAAATATCTCCGCAACAGTGAAAAATTCTCGAATGTCTTTTTATTTTTAACCCGCAGATTTCAGATCAGGCGCATGATGCGGCGCCAATGCCGGTCGATCAGTTTGTGGTGCGGCTGCACCTGCCTCCATCGCTTTTACGGCGCTTTCGCTTTCGGCGATCTTCGCCATAATCGCATCGCCAGCTCGGTTGAACGAATCGCGGTTTTCAATGACGTGGCGATTCGAATCGCGGTACGCGTCGAGCATGCCATTGACTTCTGGGATGACATAGCGCGCGACCAGGTCCCAGCTGCGCGCGGTTGCTTCAGGATTCGCCCAGTCGTGTGCGAAACCAACGACGGTGCCGAAGCCGCCAGTAATTTCTTGCATCGCGCGGATCGCATTAATGAGATCTTCAGGTGTGCCGATGATCGTCGAACCCACCGTGTCTTCGCCGGTGCCAAGCGCTTGTTGGACGGAATCAAACTTCGTGAGGTCGGGGCGCATTAAAGTGCCGACGTTGTATTCATTGTGCCAATGAAAATAACCTTCACCGGCTTCCTTACGCGCTTGTTCGCGCGTTTCTGCAATGTGCCAGCTCATCACTACCCGCCAATCTTCGCGGTGTACCGTATTGCCATGTTTCGCCGCAGATTCTTCCGCGAAACTCCATTGCGTTGGTAGCGCGTCGAGTCCGGCGCTCGACATCGAACCGATGGATAAGACTCCAGTGCGATGTTTACCCGCCAAGGTCATGCCGGATGGGCTGATCATTGAGGCGACGGCGAATGGCATATCTTCTTGTAACGGTAATAATTGCAAACGCGCATCGTTCAGAGTGAACCACTCGCATTCGTAGCTGAATCGTTCTTCGCCAGCTAAGAGCCGTCGAATGACGCCCATCGCTTCGTCCTGCCGGTCACGTTGAACCATTGGGTCGATATTCAACATGTAGGCGTCCGATGGTAATGCACCTGGACCTGAACCAAATATCGCCCGACCTTGTGACATGTGATCGAGTTGAACCATGCGCTGGGCGACATTGAAGGGGTGATGGTAGGGCAGCGATACAACGCCAGTGCCGAGTTTTATTCGATGCGTACGTTGGGCCGCTGCGGCGAGAAACATTTCGGGCGAAGCGATCACTTCCCAACCGGTCGAATGATGTTCCCCACACCAGAATTCGTCATAGCCGAGTCGGTCGACCTGTTCCGCTAAATCGAGATCGCGTTGAAACTGTAACGTCGGACTTTCGCCGATTGGATGGTGTGGCGCTAAGAAGCAGGCGAATTTCACTCGAGACATAATCTGTTCCTTTTAGAATTTTCAGGCGTGGTTAACACCCATGTTACGCTTTTGCTAGGGGAGATCGAGTTCGGTGGTTAATTTTCTGCGGCTTTGGACACGTTTTTTGACATGAATGTTTCGGCAGCACGCGCAAATTCGCCGCTGTCGCGCGCTTGCGGGCTGACGATAACGGTATCGATTCCTGCATCGAAATCGTGTTGCAGAATACGTTTGCATCGACTTTCGTTACCGTAGGCGTAGATTCGATCAACTAATTCATCACTGATAGCGGCGTTAACTGCGGAGCGGTCGCGAGCCTCATATCCCGCTTTGACACCGGTTATCTCTTTCTCATACCCGAGTTCGATCATTTTGTTTTGATACGCCGGGGCAGACGCGTAAACCGCAGTATAGCGACGAAAGAAATCTAAACCGTCTTGTTCGTCATCGCCAACCAGAAACGCGCGTCTTTTAACAATCTCTAGATCTTCGATGCGTCGTCCAGCTCGTTTTGCACCTAAATCAATTTGCTCGAGCGCTTCGGTAAGTTTGTCCGGCGGGGTGAAATCGTTCAGTACAACCCCGTCCGCCACTTCACCCGCGAGCTGCATCATTTTTGGACCCAGTGCGGCGAGATAGATTGGAATCGGTGCGCTAGGGGTTCCTTTTAGAGTAAACCCGTGGCTGTGGATCGTTTTACCATCGAAGTTTGTTTTGTTGCCAGCAAATATATCGCGTAGCAACGCGACGCTTTCGCGTACTCGGCTTAACGGTTTTTCGTAATCCAACCCATACCATCGTTTGATCATGTTACCAGTGGAGGACCCGAGGCCTAAAACGAAACGTCCGCGCGCGTGTTCCTCAGCCGCGAGCACCGCAGTCGCGAGAAGCGGCGGAGGGCGGTTGAACACAGGAACAATACCGGTACACAAGCGGATAGATTTTGTCGCTACCCCAAGTGCGGCGCCCATGGTGATCGGATCTTGCAGGCCCTCGGCATCACACAACCAGACATCGTCGTAGCCCGCTTGCTCGGCCCACACGCCACGTTCGAACCCGGCGTCGAGGCCGGGCATCGGCCATAGCATTAAACCGGTTCGTTTTGCTCTGGAACTCATGAGAACGTAAATCCAGCGTACTGATCAGCAACGACGCCTTCGCAAATTTCAACATAGCCGGGCCAATCGACGAATGGCACAAAGCCACGCGGTTTACCGGGCACGTTTGATCCTTGGTACCAGTTGTCGCATGCCGTGAATAACGTGCGCTCTGCGGTAATTCGCACCCGTTCTACCCAGTCATCTTCGGCCTTTTTCTGCGCCTCGATGGTGCTATGTCCGTGTGAGCGCATGTGTTCCAGACATTCACCGATCCAATTCACGTGTTGTTCGATTGCAGTAACCATATTCGAGAGCACGGATGGGCTACCGGGGCCGGTTACAGTGAACAAGTTCGGGAACTGTGCGGATTGCAAGCCGAGATAGCTGCGCGGCCCGTTCGACCACTTGTCTTTTAATTTAACCCCACCACGACCACTAATGTCGATGTTATTTATCGACCCTGTAAACGCATCAAAGCCAGTTGCGAAAACAATGCAATCGAGTTCGTGTTCTTCGCCATTGGCGAGAATGCCGTTGTGGATTATTTTCTCGACGCCGTATTCGCTAACATCGACCAAGGTAACGTTGTCACGATTGTAGGTTTCGAAATAATTCGTATCTAAGCAAGGGCGTTTGCACGCATAAATATGCGCTGGTTGTAAGGCGCGCGCCGTGTCGGGATCGTCGACGATTTCGGAAATTTTTGTGCGAATGAATTCCGACACATCTTCATTCGCATCGCGGCTCAACGACGAATCACGAAAAGCGATCGAGAAACTTAACCCGCCGCTATCCCAACAACGTTCATAGACTTCCCGCCGTTGTTGTTCGTCAACGTCGAATGTTTTCGGAGCACTGCGATCAATGGTTATGTCCATAGCCACGGGTTGGCGATAATTTCGCGCGCGAAACGCCGCGTATTCGGCTTTGATTTTTGCCTCTTCGTCTTTATCCATCGGCCCATTACGTGCGGGTGTACTAAATTGAGCCGTACGTTGGAATACTTCGAGGTGACCGGCGTCTTCAGCAATCACCGGTATCGCTTGGATGCCGGTCGAGCCCGTGCCGATGATGCCAACTTTTTTACCCTTAAAATCGACGCCTTCGTGAGGCCAATTGCTGGTGTGAAACCACTGGCCGGTATAATCCTCTAGCCCGGGAAAATCCGGGGTGTTCTTAGTCGACAAACAACCTGTTGCGAGGATACAAAATCTCGTCCGAACGACCTCACCCCGGTCCGTTGTCACGGTCCAAATGTTCTGTTCGTCGTCGTATGTCGCGCTCTCCACGGAGGTGTTGAACTGCATTGCACTACGCAGTGAAAAACGGTCGGCTACATGGTCCAAGTATTCTAAAATTTCGCCCTGAGTTGAGTACGTTTCTGACCACTGCCACTCTTGCTGAAGTTGCTCCGAAAACTGATACGAGTATTGCATGCTCGGCGCGTCGCAGCGGGCCCCTGGATAGCGATTCCAGTACCATGTCCCGCCGATATCTGATCCGCGTTCGAATAGTTTTACGCTAAACCCGAGTTCGCGAAGCTTGTGCACGGCATAAATGCCGCCGAAACCGGCACCAACCACAACCGCGTCGACGTCGGTGCTTGCTGAAGAATCGTTTGTCATCGTTTTGCGTCGTCCGTAATTACGTCAATATTGTTAATCGTTCGCGCGTCGTAACCCGACATTTTCGCACACTGACGCAGTTTGTCATGTTTGACCTCAATTTTATAAGCCGGTAACTGAGGGTCTCTGGTGTGACGATACCCTTGTTAAGGTACGGGTGGTTAGGAATAGCGCAGATTTCAGGGATTCGGCAGCATTCAACTAGCCCTTTGGCTACCCGTATAGGCAATACTTATAATCAATCGTGTTTCGGAGATTCTCGATACGTGCGCCGAATTTTCGCCTCGAGCGACCGAACAACGATACGGAATGTTTAAAGCGCCGTGAACAATCACCAATGCGGTTGGAGTGACAACTAATATGGCTCAATCATTGGAGAGGCTCGCGCTCGAAGCACGATCGTGTGCTTTGTGCGCAGCGGATTTGCCGTTAGGTCCTCGACCGGTTTTCCAAGTGGATGAACGCGCGAGGGTATTGATCGCCGCTCAAGCACCCGGCACCAAAGTCCATGCCTCAGGGCGCCCGTTCACGGACGCTAGCGGCGACCGACTGCGCGATTGGATGGGCATTGATGCCGAAACGTTCTACGACGCGAGCCAAGTCGCGATTCTACCAATTGGTTTTTGTTATCCAGGTTGCGGCAAGTCCGGTGATCTGCCGCCGCGCAAAGAGTGTGCAGTTGAATGGCGGCAAAGATTTATCGACCGTCTAGCAAACGTGCAGATGACCTTGGTGATAGGGCAGTACGCGATGGCCTGGCATTTGCAAGACCGCAAGCAACGCAATTTAACTGAGACGGTAAAAAACTGGTCGGCATATGGCCCTGAAATATTTCCACTTCCGCATCCCAGCCCGCGGAATAACATTTGGCTTAAGAAGAACCCGTGGTTTAATCATGATCTGCAGCCCGATTTGCGCAAGGGAGTGCGATCGACACTGGCCTAAATACTGTGAGTTCGGGGAATTTCCAAATGATCCGTGGACGATATTACCTAGGTTGGGTGGTTTGATTTTAATCGCGGCGCATTAAATTCAAACTGGCGAGCGCGGTAACTGCCGCAACGATATAAAGTGGGAGGGTAAATCCGCCGGTCAACGTTACGAGGAAAGACATTAGAGCCGGACCAATCACGACCCCGCCGTATAAAAAGAACAACGACCCACCGGTTGTCGCGCCAACGTCTTTCGGATCGGCCAGACTCGCGACTTCAGCCAGGAATACGCCGTTCCAACCGAAACTCAACGCGCCTGTGGCGACACTTATTAAAATGATGATGGCCAAGGAGGAATCGGGTCCTAGTGTGGTCAGAAAGAAAACGGCCAACGCGCTTCCAGCGCCTAATAAGGCCATTGTATGGCGCGCGCCCAGCGCTTTGTCGGCAACCCAGCCCATTAAAATTCTTGATAGCGCGCCAGCCGCCTGCGCCGTGCCAAATACGGCACCCGCGAGAGTAAACCCCAGGCCGATTTCTTGGACTAGAATAATGATTAAAAACGTTAGGACAATGGATTGCACTGAGGTCAAACAAAGCGCGGTCAATGTCAGTCGTCGTAAAGAAGTGTCGGTGAGTATTTTTCGCACGGCGTGTCGAGGCGAGACAAATGCGACCGGGGTATGCGGATCACGATCGTCATCTAAGGTCGCGCGTAGCGGCTGAATCGCGAATACTGCGCACAGTACGATAGCGACCGAAACGACGATAGCGGCTTGCCATCCGAACGTAACAACCATTGCCGGGACTAAGAGACCGGCGATCAGGCCGCCCAATGGTGCGCCACTTTGTTTGAGAGAGAAAACGAACCCCCGTGCTCGCAATGGCGTCACCCGAGCTAAAACGTGCGCACCTGACGGCGTGCTCGGTCCGTAACCCATACCAACGAGTACAGCAGCCAAATACAGCAGCGGTAGCGATCCGAAGAGCGCTAACAACAGACAGCACGCGGAAAAAGTCATGCCAATTTGATTTGCTCGGATCCCACCGTAGCGCCGGATCAGATTGCCGCTTGCCGCGGCGAAAACCATAGCCGATGCAAAAACTATCGACATGAAGATGCCGATATCTTTCGCTTCTACGCCGAACGTTGGTGCGATTTCGGTTGCCATGACGGGAACCGTTAGGAAGAGAATGACGGTTACCGTTTGGGTGCTGAACATCGCCGCCAATGGCCAGGCAATATGACGCAGCTCGCTGGTTTGCGGATCGGACCCGGAAGCGTCTGGCATCAAAATTGTCCTAACAATACGTTGACTTAACCGCGATAAAAAAAACTAGGATTCGGCTTCCAATCTACTGTGGTTTTCTGCCAGGCGTTCTCCGCCAGCAAGATTTAGAAACTATCCGTTCAGCGCTGATTTCACTTTTGGTACAACTTGCGAGAACAAGCGTTCCAAACTGGGGCTCATCTGCGCGGCGCGCAAGCCAGGCGGAATCGCCATTGTGACAATATCAGTGATGTGGAAATCCTTAGCGAATTGAATGATCTCGGCGGCGCAGTGATCGACGTCGCCAACGATCCAAGTTTGCGGAATAGGTTCTCCCGATCCGCCGAACCCCGCGTCGTCGCTTTCGGCGAAAAACTGTTTATAAAGTTCCATGCGATAGGTCTCTGCAGCGCGCACCAGTTGCCAGTCCGTGTTTTTGTCGTCGGTGACCAAGATGCTACGAATGATGCCGACGCGATAGTCGCTCGGTTGACGTCCGCTCGTCGTTAGATCGTCGATCCACGGATCGAAGGCGCGTCGTTTTAATCCCTGAGGTAGGTAGTGTGTGTCGTAGTGTGCAGCTCGATGCGCACCGGCCTCTGACATCGATGCGATCCACAATGGTGGTCCACCTTCTTGGACGTAGCCTGGGGTAATCAATACGTCTGAAAATTGATAGCGTTCGCCGTTGTAACTAAAGCGTTCACCTTTAAAACAGTGCTGCAATACTTCGACCCCTTCGTTCATCAATGATAAACGGCGTTTCACCGGGATGCCGAAGCCACGAAACTCATGCGGCGCATAGCCCATGCCGAGTCCGACTTCGATACGTCCGCCCGATAAGTTATCGAGTACTGCTAGATCTTCGGCGAGGCGCAGTGGGTGGTTGAATGGCATCAGACAAATATTAGTGCCGAAGCGGATGCGTTTAGTCAGCGCTGCCATCGCACCAGCGACCGGGATCCAGCTCGGCAAATAGCCATCGTCTATGAAATGGTGTTCTGTGAACCAAACGAGATCGGCCCCGATCTCATCTAACCACTGAACTTGTTCCAGGACCTCTTCGTATAACACACGGTGTGCGACTCCCGAAGATTCAGGATTACGAAAATCGTAGCAAACGCCAATTCGTATATCAGGCATGGTCAATCACTCTCTTTCAGGTACGACTATTCTGGCACCGCCGTCGATGCTTCGAATCCTTGGCCGAGCATCAATGTTGCATTGCTTGTTGCAGCAAAGCGCATTTGTTTAAGCGGCTCGTAGTCGGGATCCATATACCAGTCCATCGCTGCAGCTTCAGAGGCGAAGCGTAATATCACACACACATCGCGCGACGCCCCCTCAAGCGTTTTGGCCGCATAGTCTGCGGCGACTATCTCGGCGTGATGTTTATTAAGCAACGGAATAACGGCCGCGACGTAGTCGTCGTACATCGCTCTATTTGTAATGTCGAGATTTACTGTGACGTAGGAGGGCATAAATTGTCCTTTTGTTCCTCTATTGATTCAATCGGTTGATCTTCGATCACGGCGAGTCGATCACCGATTGATTCGTTCTGTGCACACGACGCAGAAGCAGTTGGCAGAGAAAAGCGCTCGCCATAAACAGCAACATTAACAGCGCAAGGTTCATCGCCCCGTCATGGTGAAATAAACCAATCGCATACCCACCG
>CAWLAW010000021.1:0-13452 GCA_963854885.1 Gammaproteobacteria bacterium
TACGCGTTCAAGATGCCCCATTAAGTGTGTTGATGCGTCGGCTCTTGAGCGGCTACGCGAACGTCGACACCGCCGGTCCGGGGTTGCGTTCGCGTCCAATCGCGGCGAGGAGTATTGCCGCGAACACGAGCTCGAACTTCGGAACTTCGAGCGTTAACTCGTTAACTGGGCAGTGTCCCCATCTCCCCCTACGCCTTGTTTGGGCCGAGCATTTCAAAGACGTCCCACTGCGGCGCCGACTGGTAATTGAATCCGCCGAGATTGATCCCACCGCCTTCGATAGATTGAAGATTGACGGAATTGATGATCACTTGGGTCGCGCCGGCATCGAAATGCTGCTGAATACGATCTCGGATCTGCGCTTCCGTGCCCCACGCGACCAAGGCATCGATTAACCGATCACTACCGCCGTTTTCCAAATCGTCTTTCGTGTACCCAACGCGTAGCCAGTTGTTGTAATGGTTTGGCGTCACAAAATAAAACTCCAGCGCTTTGCGCGCAGCAGCTCGAGCGACCGAAGCGTCTGTGGTGTTGCAAACATGTTGGGCCGTGCAAATCCAGGGTTCGGGGCCAAGTAAGTCGCGCGCCCAACGCGTGTGTTCCGGCGGCGAATTAAACGGGTGGACCCCATCGGTGCGACGTGCTGCCAGTTCCATCATTTTCGGACCCAAGGCGCCGATCACAAGCGGCGTATCTTTGCCAATTAGATGTTGGCGGCAGGTGTCCATGTCGTCTAAGTACTTCACCAATGTCGCCATCGGCTTGCCGTACGCATGTCCGCGCACGTCGGTAACGATTGATTTATGCGATACGCCAAGTCCGGTGATGTAGCGTCCGGGATACATCGCTTCCAAGCCTTGGCTAGCCTGCAAAACGCCCATTGGGTCACGAGCGTAAATATTCGCGATGCCACTTGCCACGGTAATGTTTTTTGAATGACTGAGTAGGTAACCGCCCAGCGTAAAACTTTCATAGACGAGTACTTCTGGGTACCACAACGCCGCGTAGCCAAGTTCCTCGAAGCGCATCACGAAGTCGCGAAGTTGCGACGCGCTATACCCGTCTGGATATAGAAATGCGGCGAGACTTTTGTCGGGCATAGTCATTGGCGATCCTTACAGATACTACTCAGGGCTGGCATTATGCCCCAGGGCATGGGTTCCTCGGCGCCGCTGTATATTGTGAATCACAGCACTGCGCTGCTTGAATTCTGATGATAGCGCGCCTGCCGATGTCGGCAGCGAGATTCTTGGCACCGTTTCAGCCGGTACTCGTTGATCCCGCCTAAGTCGTGGATTTTCTTCGCAATGGGCCTCGATTAAGGTCTTAATTCGGGTTACAATGCGCGGTTAATAATTTGCAAGATTCACTCGATTACGCCGTAAAACGAGCGAATCTTGGACCTATAAACCTTACGACGGAGAATTCCCATCATGGCCGCAACCATTATCCTGGCCCTCTCGCTATTCGGCCTTGGCGTCGGTTTTTACTACTCTACTCGTGTTAAGAGCGTTGCCATTGACATGGGAGTAGAGGATCCCGAGGTAAAAGCGCGCTTAGTGAAAATTCACGCAGCGATCGCAAGCGGCGCAATGGCGTTCCTAAAACAAGAATATAAATTCATGGCGATATTTATCGTCGTGTTTGGCGCGATTATCGCGGTGCTAATCGATGACCATCACACGGACTACGTTAACGAAGGGATTTATACCGCCGTCGCTTTCGCGATCGGCGCGGTAATATCTATCGCTTCCGGTTTCATCGGCATGAAGATTGCGACCGTCGGTAACGTTCGAACCACGGTGTCGGCGAACAAATCGTTATCCGATGCGTTCAACGTCGCCTTGCACTCTGGCGCCGTGATGGGCTTTGCGTTGGTTAGTCTGGCGTCTCTTGGGTTGCTGGCGGTCTACCTATTGCTGGTTAATATCATGCCTGAGCAATTACCGACCCACATTTTAATGGAAGTGATTGCCGGGTTCGGACTGGGTGGATCCTCGATTGCATTATTTGCCCGTGTTGGCGGTGGCATTTTTACTAAAGCGGCAGATGTTGGCGCGGATCTGGTCGGCAAAGTCGAAGCGGGTATCCCGGAAGATGATCCGAGAAACCCAGCAGTTATTGCGGACAACGTTGGCGACAACGTCGGTGACGTGGCAGGGATGGGCGCGGATTTATTTGGCTCGTGCGCGGAAAGTACCTGTGCCGCGATGGTCATTAGCGCTGTTGCATTCTCCGGAAATGTTGATGCGCTGCTATTTCCGATTGTCATATCTGCGGTCGGTATACCAGTTAGTTTAATCACCTTGCTGATGGTTAAGGTGAATAGCGAAGAACAGGTTGGACCCGCATTAAAGCGCATGTTGATCATCTCTAGCGTCCTGATGGCGGCTGTGATGTATTTCGTGACGATGGAAATGGTTCCGGCGAGCTTCGAAATATCCGGGGTGCCGTACACCAATCTCGGCGTGTATTACTGTTTTCTCACCGGATTGATTGCCGGATTGTTGGTCGGTTTGATGACGGAGTACTACACCTCCCACGCTTACGCGCCGGTGCGCGAGGTCGCTAAATCCTGCGAAACGGGGGCGGCCACCAATATCATTTTTGGTCTCGCATTGGGATACAAAAGTGCAGTCGGTCCTTACATTGCCATCGGCTTGGCTATCTACATTCCTTGGATGTTGGCCGGTATGTACGGGGTTGCCATCGCGTCGTTAGGTATGTTGGGAACCTTGGTTATCGCGCTGACGATCGATGCTTACGGACCGGTTGCCGATAACGCCGGTGGTATCGCGGAAATGGCTGGCATGGATGAGCACGTGCGGGTGCGCACGGACATTTTGGATGCCGCTGGTAATACGACTGCGGCAATGGGCAAAGGCTTTGCAATCGGTGCCGCGATTCTCACATCTTTGGCGTTATTTGCAGCGTTCTTGACGCGCGCGGACATATTGCTCAAAGAACAAAACGGTCCGGAGTTTGACCTGCTTGGTACGATCAATCTGCTCGATCCAATGGTGTTTACGGGATTGTTTATCGGTGCCGTGTTGCCGGCCTACTTTTCTGCCATGACCATGAAATCAGTCGGTTCGGCGGCCTTCGAAATGATCGAAGAAGTGCGGCGCCAGTTCAGAACTATCCCGGGCATTATGGAAGGCACGGGCGATCCGGACTACGACTTGTGCGTTGCCATTTCGACTAACGCGGCCCTCAAGGAAATGATCGCACCAGGGGTGCTCATCATGGGTACACCGATCGCTGTGGGTTGGTTGTTTGGTATCCAAGCGGTCGCCGGAGTACTCGCCGGTTCGTTGGTTTGTGGCGGCGTGATTGCCATCTCGTCGTCGAACAGTGGCGGCGCGTGGGACAACGCGAAAAAATATATTGAGGCTGGAAATCTCGGCGGCAAGGGTACGGACGTGCATGTCGCGGCGGTCGTTGGGGACACGGTCGGTGATCCACTGAAAGATACTTCTGGCCCGTCGCTAAATATCTTAATTAAACTCTCAGCGATTCTATCGCTCGTGTTTGTACCGTTTTTCGTGCAATACGGCGGACTGCTGGTTGGCTAATTAATTAGAAAACGATTGATGTTGTCTAAGCCGGTAGCTTACTACCGGCTTTTTTTTGCCTGGCAAAACTTGCATATAACGATCAGCTGGTTTTTGTGCGTTGCCAATCGGCAATGTTTGTCCGGGCATCACCGGGGCTAAACAACGCCGCGTCGACTGTTTCCGGCGCCGCGCACAACTCGATGACATAGCCATTCGGATCGCGAAAATAGATCGAGCGCACAAAGCCGTGATCGGCGACCCCGCGCGACTCAATGCCTAATGATTTGCCTTTTTCGAGCATCGGTTCGAGTTGGTCTTCGCCGACGGTTAACGCGATGTGTAGATCGAAATCGTTCTGTTGTTTAAATTCAAACGGCTCGTCCGGCGCATCGAAAAATGCCAGGCAAGAACCATCGTCCATTTGATAAAACGTATGTAAGACATTCGCTTCACGACCGGTCTTAGTTTCGCCAATCTTCAGCGCCTCGACGAGTGGAAGACCGAGAAAATCTTCGTAGAATTGACGCGTTTCTTCGGTGTCGCGGCATCGGTAAGCGTTGTGGTGTAAGCCTTTTATCATTGTCATTGGATTGCTCCTGGGCGCATTCGATCGCCAAACAGATAGACATTGTTGTGACAGTATAGCGGCGCAACGAGGAAATATCGGCGAGCGCTCGCGCCATTTTCGCCATAGTATGGTGAGCGCGCCAATCGGCACACTATTTCGAGGAGTCAGCTATGAAATCAGCTATTTGCGAGCTACTTAAGATCGAATTCCCGCTTGTCGCATTCAGTCACTGTCGCGACGTCGTTGTTGAAGTGTCCAAAGCCGGCGGAATGGGTGTACTCGGGGCCGTTGGTTTGTCTCCTGAAGAACTCGAAATCGAACTGTCCTGGATCGATGCTCAGATTGGCGGCAAGCCGTACGGAATTGATTTGCTCGTACCGAATGTCATGGCTGGAAAAGGCGAACGACCAACTCGCGACGCGACCGTGCGTCAGGTGCCAGAGGAGCACAAACTTTTTTCCGCAGCGATCCTGAATAGGCACGGTGTTGAGGGCGCGGAAGTGAGCGATGCCGCGCGGGCCGCTATGGCACGTTTTGGCGAAAACATGCGCGACGACGGCGCCTCGCGTCTACTCGATGTGGCTTTTGATCACCCGATCGGTTTGGTCGCGAATGCGCTCGGGGTGCCGCCGGCGTATATGCTCGAACGCGGTAAGCAAAGAGGCGTACCGGTCGCGGCACTGGTTGGGGCAAAAGAACATGCAATTCGACAAGTCATGGCTGGGGTCGATATTTTGGTCGTCGCCGGCGGCGAGGCTGGCGGGCACTGCGGCGATGTATCGACCTTGGTCTTAGTTCCAGAGGTATCCGAAGCCATCCAAGCTTATAAGGACGTACCAATCCTTGCGGCCGGCGGCATTGTGACAGGACGTCAAATGGCCGCGTGCATGGCAATGGGCGCAGCGGGCGCCTGGACAGGTTCGGTGTGGTTAACGACTGCCGAGGCCGAGACGTCGCCATCGGTCAAAGAAAAAATGCTCGTCGCAAGCTCCCGCGAGACCGTCAGATCGAAGGCCCGTACCGGAAAATATTCGCGTCAATTGCGCTCTGCGTGGACCGACGCCTGGGAGCAACCCGATGCCCCCGTCCCGCTGCCCATGCCATTGCAGTCAATCGTTACCGAGCCGGTGCTTGCCGAGGTCAACAAATTAGCCGACGGCGGCCATGCAGGAGCAAAGCAATTGGCGACTTATTGGGTGGGGCAGGGCGTGGGGATGATGAACGACACATTGTCCGTGCGCCAAGTCGTGGCAAATTTCATGGAAGACTTTCTGCATGCGCAGTCACGCCTGCAGGCTTTTGTCGACGATTGAATTGCGACGATCGCGAGCGGCTATCTTGCGCTAATATTGCACAATCTAATCTGGAGTCGTTTATATGATCCCACCTAAATTGCCAAAACTTCCAATGGCCGGTGCGATAGACGCTGATGGACATATTTTGGAATCCCCCGGTTTGTGGGAGCGCTATCTTGAGCCAAAGTATCGGCACCGCGCGATACGCATAAAAAAAGATCCGCAAGGATTGGAATATCTAGAGATCGACGGCCAAGGTTCGAAGATGGCCCGTAAAGGCATGCCGTCGAGTTTAGGCATTATGGATGCCAACGGCGGATTTAAAATAGATCGTGAGCCGACGGGCAGCGGTTATTTGGACAACGCGTCATTCGGTTCAATGGATCCGATTGAACGCCTTGAACGTTTAGATATCGAGAATATCGAGCGTGTATTTCTGTACCCCACCTTAGGACTTTTGTGGGAGCCGGAATGCGAAGATCTCGAATTGGCAATGGCATATGCGCGCGCCTACAACCGCTGGATAGTTGATTTTTGTTCGAATTCGAATGGGCGGCTTCTACCGATTGCACATATACCGTTTGGTGTGCCGGAACTAGCCGAACAAGAATTACGCCGCGCCGCCGCGGACGGTTGTGTCGGCTTTTATAGCTCGCCTTTTATTTGGAGTCGTCGTCCGCATGGCCACCCCGATCACCACGGCATCTTCGCTATTGCGCAAGAGCTTGATCTGCCATTTGGGATACATCCGTCGTTTGAACCGCACTGGGCGGCAACCACACGGTTTGGTCGAATGACCGGCAAAGATACGGCGTTTTTTCAAAACGTGACGCAAGGCAACGTGATCCGAGAGGCGTTTACGACGATGTTTCAATATGGCGTATTCGAGCTTTTTCCGGCGTTAAAAGTTATCGTCCTTGAGGTCGGAGCAGGGTGGGTCGGTTCGTGGATAGAGCGTATGGACGCCGCGTTTGAGTCGCCGCTGGGCGCAAGCGTTCCATTAAAAGACAAACCGAGTACCTATTTTTCGCGCCAATGTTGGGTATCTGGGGATCCAGACGAACGTGCCGTCGCCGGGGTCATTCCGTTTGTTGGAGAGGATCGGTTCTTTTGGGCAAGCGATTTTCCGCATGCCGACCATCCGCCGGACTACCTGCCGAACCTTCGAGAGTTGCTGGCGTTATTACCGCAATCTGCGCGCGCGAAATTGCTTGGAACAAACGTAATGGATTGCTATGGCTTAGAGCCACTCGATAATTAAGCACGGATTGAATTAACCCCAACGCGAACAAATTTATTAAATCGCAGGAGATTTGGAATGAAAATTGGCGTTATGCCGTTGTTTGGCGGCGATACCTCGGAACCTCAATATGTCGAAAAAATCGCCCGAGGATTAGAAGATCGTGGCTACTATTCGGTATGGGCGGTTGATCATATTCTGATCCCAAAGGTAATCGATTCATCCTACCCATACCAAAAAGACGGGTCGTTCCCGGTCGATCCGAAACTGCTCGGTCTTGAGCCGTTTGGGCTGCTGTCCTACATCGCCGCATTTACTCGAACTTTACGCCTCGCGACTGGGGTCGTTGTGCTTCCGCAACGCAATGCCGCACTCACGGCCAAGCAAGTGTCAGACCTCGACGTGTTGTGCTCGGGTCGTTTTGATTTCGGTATTGGGGTCGGTTGGCTCGGTGAAGAATTCGAGGCACTAGGCATGTCGTTTGAACGTCGTGGGGCACGCACGGACGACTACCTACGCCTAATGAAAACCTTATGGGCGGATGGCGAATCGCAATACGATGGCGAATTTGCGAGTTTACCGACTTCCTATCAGTACCCAAAGCCCGTTCAAAAACCGCATCCGCCATTGTATTTTGGTGGTGAAGGTAAAGCGGCACTGCGTCGCGTTGCGCGATTCGGTCATTGGTACGGGGTCGATGTCATGCCAGAAGAGGTGCCGGCGAAAATGGCTGAATTGAAAATCCATTGTGACCGCGAAGGACGAGACATTAACGATGTTAAAGTGGCGCTTTGTCCCTATGCGAACCCGTGCGACCGAGATACATTACGTCGCTACGAAGATGCTGGAGTCGATCAGGTCGTTATGGCCGCGTTCGTACCGGGCCAGGACGAAATGGAAGCAGCGATAGACGATATTGCCGAGCGCCTTATTGTTCCAGGCTAAGCTAGGCTAGCTGCGGATGGGATGAGCATCAGCGGCAAATATTGGCGCGAATGAATTTAAAATTTTAAGAGTTAATTTTATACGACAGGAGGCTAAGGCCCATGAAGTGGAAGATTGGTGATACGACAATTACGAAGATCCAAGAAATTGTATATCCGGAATTCTCGGATGTGATCCCGGCGGCAACCCCAGAGGTGGTGAAGAAAGTTAAATGGTTATTTCCGCATTTCGTCACGCCGGAAGGGCATCTTAGCCTGAGCATTCATTCACTCATTGTGGATACCCCGGGAGCAAAATTAATTGTCGATACGTGTATCGGTAACGATAGGGATCGCGATCCGTTTGAAGTCATGCATATGTTATCAACCTCCTACATGGAGGACATGATTGCATCCGGTTATCACCCCGACGGCATCGACTACGTCTTGTGCACGCATTTACATCTCGATCACGTTGGCTGGAACACAAAAATGGTCGACGGCAAGTGGGTGCCGACGTTTCCGAATGCGTCCTACTTAATGGGTAAAAAGGATCTCGATTTGTGGGGTTCAATTGATCCGGCCACAGAAGATGATTTTATGCAGATACAGCGCAAAGTGTTCGACGATTCACTGCAACCCATTCTAGATGCGGGTCTCGCGAAACCTGTCGACGGAGCGACCGAAGTTTGCGAGGGCGTTCGCCTCATCCCAACCCCTGGCCATTCGCCGGGCCACGTCTCGGTGCTGATCGAGTCGGCCGGAGAAAGTGCCATGATTACCGGTGATTTCGTCCATCATCCGATTCAGTTTAATGATCCGGGTCTCGTGAGCCCATTCGATGTAGACAACGAGATGGCTGTTGCGACGCGGCGTAAAGTGTTCAGCGAATACGCGGACTCGCCGACCTTAATTATCGGCACGCACTTTGCGGGACCGACGGCGGGTAAATTGGTAAAAGATGGCGACGCTTATCGACTGGATGTTTAAACGTTAATTGCGAACGGCCGCCGAATACGTGTGGCGGCCGTTTCAAAGAGCCCATTCATCGATGCGGTTTGTGGTTAAACTAAATCCACTCCCACTCTAACGATCAAGGTAAGTCCTTATGCATTCTGCTGAAGGTCGGATGTCGTCCGCCCCCCGTTATATTGTTTCTCAATTGGACGCGATCGCTGCCCAGGCAGCTAACGCCGATCTAACGCGTTCGATCTCTGCGGAGGTTATCAAAGACATTAAAGCAACCGACGTAATGCGACTTTCGTCGAGCCCCGAATTGGGCGGGCTTAATGAGTCGATAGTTTGCATGGCTGACGAGCTTCGGGCGGTCGCGGCACACTGCGGGTCTACGGCCTGGTGTCTGTGGAATCATTTATGCACGTTCCATTTATTTTGCGGACTGCTCGGACCCGATAATGCAGATATGCTTGCCGGCATCACGGAGCGCCATGAATGGGTGTGTTTTCCCGCTGGGGCAAGTTCCGCAGTTGAGTTCCAAGAGGATGGGGACGACGCCGTGATCAATGGATCGGCCGCGTTTGGTTCTGGGTCGCGCTACGCGGAATGGGCCGGGGTGATCCTCGATCAGCGCCGTGACCGCCCGGATCCACATTTCGTCCTGGCGGATTTACGCGATCCGCATGTACGCATCGACCCGACGTGGGAGGCCATGAGTATGCGCGCCTCTGCCACCGATCATATTTACTACGAGAATCTTCGCGCACCACTGAGTCGCATCGTGCCATTTCCAATTCCGACGCGGATCGCGCTTCGCGATCCAAATTTCGATGTCATTAATTTTCGTTATCGCGAAGATTGGGTTGCCTTGTCGGTCCTGTGGCTCGGCGCGATGGCTTGCGGCGTCGCCGAAGTTTCTCTCAACGAGACCTGCGAGAACATTCAGGAACGCTTGGCGATTTTCGGTGCGAAAATGGTCGAACGTCCGACCATACATGTGAATCTCGGCCGGGCCCGAGCCAAGATCAACGCCGCACTGGACACGGTGTATGCGGCCTGCGCTGAAACGGATGGACGTATTGTCGCTGGGGCCATTCCTAGCGAAGGCGATTACTTACGCCAATGCGCGGCCGGCATGGAGGCGATATTATTGTGTGAGGATGCGATGGGTTTAATCCTCCGCGTGCTCGGCGGCAACGGTCTGCGTCAAGGCACAGATTTCGAGCGTCGCTATCGTGATTTCCAAGCCATGCCGTTGCACATCAATGGGCATGTGGATCGCGTTACTGAGCAAATGGGTCGTCACTCGTTAGGTTTAAAAACGTTAAATCCGATTTAGTTCAATCGGATATTCGCAATTGTAAAATTTGTGATCTAACTATGCCCAAATAGTCGCAAATCTTGCCGGATACCGTTGGTCGGCGTATCCTCCGCGACATTCGCTGCTAAGTATTAACGTAGCGTGACCGTTATTATTTCGAGGATCAGCAACATGCCCTTATATGACTACCAATGTCCCACTAATAAGGTGGTAATCGAGATTCACCACGCGATGGCGCTCACCATAAAAACATGGGGTGAGTTGTGCGAACTGTCTCAACATCCGGTCGGCGACACGCCGTTGGATACGCCGGTTGAGAAAATTGTTGGCGCCGGCAATCCTTTTGAAGCGCCACCGGATCTCAATTTCAAAAAAGATCGCAAACCGTTTCGCGATATTATGATGGCGCCAATGCGAACGGATAAATTTTAGCAATCGGCATTAGCCTCGGCCGAACACCAAGGTGCGACCCTGTTCGGCGACCAATTGATAGAATAGCGCTGCGCCAGCTTGGATAAATTCCTCTGCGCAGCGCACTTTACGACCTGCCTGGGATCATCAGAGTTTCGCGACGCACTTTACCTCGACAAGTAAATCAGGCATTGCGAGAGCCGCGACACCGATTCCCGTCCAAGCAGGCACGTGATTGACGAAATATCGATCTTTGACCGACATAAAATTCGCAATATCGCCAATATCGATATGGTAAGTAACCATGTCCACGACATTGTCGAAGTTAGCGCCAGCAGCGCTGAGTACCCGGCTAACATTCTCAAACGCTTGAATATACTGCGCCTGCGAACCCTCAAGCACATTCAAGTCCGCGTCTCGGCCGACTTGACCGGCGATATATAAGGTGTCGCCGACGATAACCCCGGGGCTATAGTTAAAGCGCTCGCGGATTATCTCCATGCCTTTCGGGACGATATCTTTTCGTTCCATCGTTAAATCTCCTAGGTTATCCAAAGGCCGCGGTTCGCGCGGATGAAAAAAGGTTTGTTTCGGTTGCTCTCGAAATCATGCATTCCAGATTGCCAGTGCTCCGGTTAACAATATTTTTCGATTGTAGCGCGAGAAGTGTGCGTCTTGGCAAAGTCGATATCCGCCTAAGTGCCGATAATCGTCCGCATCCAGAATTCTGAGGCTTTTGAGGACGGATCGAATATGGCATCGACAGCACAAAACGTAGAACCACTTTTCGGGCGTTCTGCATTAATGACCCTGCAGACCCACATGTTAGCCGGCGAGCGGCGCTTCCCCGACTCGAACGGATCACTGTCGTGGATCGTGTCCGCTTTGGCGATCTCGGCAAAGACAATCTCGGCGCGCTTACGCCGTGCGCGCCTAGAGGACGTGTTGGGAGAGGTTGGGGGCGAGAACATTCAAGGCGGGCGTCAACAAAAACTGGATGTCATTGCAAGTGACGTGTTGATTCAGATTTTGCGCGGTCGCGAAGGCGTCGCAGTGCTGGGATCAGAAGAAGAGGACGAGCTGTTGTGCGTAAACACGCGAGGCGTAAACGGCGCTCGCTACGCCGTGCTGTTCGACCCATTGGATGGCGCCTCCAATCTCGATGTAGCCGGCAGCGTCGGGACGATATTTTCGATCTATAAAACCGAGCCAAACCACGCCGGTCGGCTGTTCCGAGGGCGCCATCAAGTTGCTGCAGGTTACGTGCTCTATGGCTCATCGACGATCTTTGTCATTACAACTGGCGAAGGCGTCCACATGTTCGTCCTCGATCAATCAATTGGGGCATTTATGCGTGTTCAAGAGTCGATTACGATTCCGGAATTTGGTAAAATCTATTCGATTAATGAGGCGAATTGTGCGGGATTCCCGCGTGGCTATCGTCGTTATCTACAGCAGTGTCGTGATGAAGAATTTTCCCTGCGCTACGCCGGCGCCATGGTCGCCGACGTCCATCGCGTGCTGTTGACTGGCGGCATATTCAATTATCCACCAACGTCGAAATCGCCGGACGGCAAGCTTCGCTTGATGTACGAAGCAAATCCCATGGCGATGATCATCGAACAAGCAGGCGGTGTGGCCACAACCGGTGATTGCAATATTCTGGATATCGATCCCTTGGCCCTACATCAACGGATCCCCGTTATTTTAGGGAGTCCCGATAATGTTGCTGATCTTTTCGATTGTCTCGGCGAAGAGCCGTTAAGTTAAATCATCACCGCAAGGCAATTAATAGACTTATCAACTGCCAACAGTTCTCTTCTAGTCAAAGACTCAAGGCTTCCGCACACTCGGCCGAAATATAAAAAACGTCAGGCGCGTGTCTAAGTGTCAAAAATCAGAAGAGGGGAATGTCCGACTTGGAACTTGTGTGGATGCGCGAGTGCGAGATTTGCGCAACAGAACATCAGCAAATGGAATCGCTACAGATAGAATCGATTGAAGGCATCGCTACGAAATCCGGTGCTTTCAAAACGCGCTGCGAAAACTGGGATCGATCTCACAGAGCAAATCTTACCGCTGAGAAAATCGCCTGAGCTTAAGCCTTGTCCGCGTTAAGAATCCTAAGTTTGACAGTGATTATTTGCCGCTAGCTTAGGTATCCGTGGTGGGATCGCCGGCCACAACAACATGGCGCGTCCCATCCGAGTAATTTTTTACTTTTAGGCGGATCCCACCACCCACAGATATTTTCGTGCGTCGCGCAAAAACACGCGCTTTACCCCCGTCCGGCAACTCCACAACGGTTATAGCTAATCCTTTATCGACGTGAGCTGTTGGCTGGTGCGCTCGATCGCGTTTAATAATTTCCACAACCGTCCCCATTACGAATGCTTCGCTGAGCACTTCAACCCCGGGAGGGCTCAAAACCATCCAAGCAACTAGCAACGCGATAGTAATTCCGCCGACAACGGCGAAGCGTCGTTTTCCGCTTTGTTCGTGATCTCTCGCCATGTAAATATAGTCTTATGGGGCACTCGAGAGTGTGAATTGGCTGATTGTTTTATGCAACGAATCGCAACGCATTGCGGCATACGCAGCACCCTGCATTAAGCCGAAAAATGCAGTACGCTATGGCGCCCCAAGTGGCGCGCGCGGCGACTCTAGCTGGTTGTTTCGGATAAGTAGACCGCAAGGGTTGTACAGCGACCACGACGAAATGGAACGATGGTGTCGCGCGCCATTTGAGCGAAATTGCTCGATTGCCTAGAACTTGAGGAGATGCACATGAAGGTATTTACAGATAATTCACAATCAATCGGGAACACGCCACTGGTTCAACTCAATAGGGTGGTCGGCAAGGGTGCGCGGGTTTTAGCTAAGATCGAAGGACGTAACCCGGCCTACTCAGTGAAGTGTCGGATCGGCGCGGCGATGATTTGGGACGCTGAGGAAAGTGGTGTGCTTAAACCCGGCATGGAAGTTATTGAACCGACGAGCGGAAATACCGGTATCGCCTTGGCATTTGTCTGTGCAGCGCGTGGCTACAAATTAACCTTGACAATGCCGGAGACGATGAGCATTGAACGACGCAAGGTATTAAAAGCTTTTGGGGCGAATCTCGTTCTCACTGAAGGGGCGAAAGGTATGCCGGGAGCGATAGCGAAAGCCGAAAAAATA
>CAWLAW010000022.1:0-13110 GCA_963854885.1 Gammaproteobacteria bacterium
TAAACAGACAGCGGGAAGGCAGCTAATTGACTACTCTTATAAGGTGTTTCAATGTATTCTCGGCACAATCTCGATCTAACAATAAGTAGCTGGTGGGGATGAAACAAGCATTCTGGAAGTCCGACTGGTTCGTCGGAATCACAATATCGGTCGTATTCTTAGTCCTTTGGCTCGGCGGCAACGCAGTGCTCGGTGGCATCGAGCGCGACGCTTACGATTTAGGCGTTAGGCTCTCGTCAGAGGATCCCGGCGACAAGATTTCTGTCATTGCGATTGACGACAAGAGCATACAAAACATCGGACGGTGGCCGTGGTCGCGGGAAACGCACGCGGGCATGATTGATAAACTGACCGCCGGCGGTGCTAAAACGATTGGCAACACGATTTTCTATTCGGAACCGCAGGTAGACGCCGGTTTAATCTGGATCCGCCGACTTCGCTCGCAACTTGCGAACATGCCCCTTGGCGTTAAAGACGCGCAGCAAATTACCGAAACTTTGGCGACAGCCGAACTGGAACTCAATACCGATGGGATATTAGCTAAAAGCTTAACTGCGGCAGGAAATACAGTCCTCGCGATGCAATTTGTCCCAGGAGAGCCGATTGGAAATCCGGACGCTGACTTACCGGATCACGTCACAAAATCCACCATCCCAGAAGCTAACGTCAACGACCCGACGGATTTAAGCCCCTTACCATGGCAAATGATTGCTGCGGTACCGCCAATCGCAACGCTGGGTGGACCAGCGCGCGCCATAGGCCACTTACTAACGCCGCCAGATGTCGACGGCGGGATCCGCTCCGAACCGCTGATCGTGAGCTACTACGACCAATTTTTTCCATCGCAATCATTAATGATTGCTGCGGCAAGTCTTAACCTAACGGCCAAAGACATCAAAGTTAATCTTGGTGACAGTGTCGAAATTGGGCGGCTAAAAATAAAAACGGATTCGGAGTTATTCATCAACACGTTTTACTATAGCGGCCGTGAAGGTGGCCGAAGCGCGTTCAACACGTATTCCTTTTACGACGTGATTCAGGGCGACGTTCCGCTTGAAAATTTCAAAGACCAGATTGTCTTGATTGGAGCAACTGCTTTTGGCCTCGGCTCTAATTTGCATACCCCCATCGGTGAAGTTGAAGGCTCGGTAATGATTATGGCTCATACCGTGGCAAGTATTCTCAACGAACATTTCTTCGTCCAGCCAAGTTGGGCCGGTGTCGCGGAGTTCCTAGCGATTTTGTTAATAGCCGCCTATTTAGTCATTCTGCTGCCAAAACTTAAAGCCGGTGGGGCCGCTCTAATTAGCGCCGTCCTGCTGATTGCGCTGGTTGTCGTTGAACTGAGTTTAATGGTTTCGCAAGGCATGTGGTTGCAGCTCATGACTGCTGCATCACTACTCGCTGTCGGGCATATCCTACTCACGACGAAGCGATATCTCGTGACTGAAGCGAGCAAGATGCGCCTAGATGTCGATTCGGCAATGAATAATAAGCAGCTCGCTCTACAGCACCAGCAAAAAGGCGAGTTGGACATGGCATTTGATTATTTTCGACGCTGTCCAGCCGATGAATCGACGCTTGAAGCCGTGTACAACTTAGCCATCGATTTTGAAACGAAAAGAAAATTCAACAAAGCAGCCGCCGTTTACGAATACATTGCGGACAAAAATCCGAACTTCAAAGACATCAAGGTCAAAGTTAATCGAGCGAAACAATTGGAGGAGACAGTGCTCCTCGGGGGTGGCGGAGCGTCTGGATCTGCGGCCGGCACAATGCTGCTTGACGGTTCAATATCGAAACCGATGCTGGGGCGCTACGAAGTTGAAAAAGAACTTGGCAAAGGCGCGATGGGCGTCGTCTACCTCGGTAAAGATCCGAAAATTAATCGGGTCGTCGCAATCAAGACGATGGCCCTGGCACAAGAATTCGAAGCCGACGAGCTCGAAGACGTCAAAGCACGCTTCTTCCGCGAAGCAGAGACGGCCGGTCGGCTTCAACACCCAAATATCGTGACTATTTACGATGCAGGTGAGGAGCACGATCTCGCCTACATCGCGATGGAATTTCTTCCGGGCCACGATCTTGCCCGTTACACAAAGACGGACGCGCTTTTACCGCTCCCGATCGTCATGGGGATCGTCTTTAAGTCCGCCATGGCGCTCGATTTTGCACATAAGGCCAACGTCGTTCACAGAGACATTAAGCCTGCAAATATCATGTACGAACCGACCAAAAAACAAGTCAAGATCACTGACTTTGGCATCGCAAGAATTACCGACTCGAGTAAAACGAAAACAGGCATGGTCTTGGGGACACCGTCGTATATGTCGCCGGAACAATTATCCGGAAAGAAAGTCGACGGCCGCTCAGATTTGTTTTCACTCGGCGCAATGCTTTACCAAATGACGTCAGGTAATCTTCCTTTTAGAGGTGATTCAATGGCAACCTTAATGTACAAAATCGCTAACGAACCGCACCCTGACATATTCGAGGTTCGTCCGGATCTGCAACAGCAGAAACCGTGTATCGCTGCGATTATAGACAAAGCATTGCAGAAAGATGCCGCTAAGCGGTACCAGACTGGGGCCGAGATGGCTAAAGATATTCAATCGTGCGCCAAGAAAGTCGCTAAAAAGTAACCAAATCGTGACGAAATTATTATTTTCCGAACCCTCGGCTAGAGTGCAATTTGACGACGCTTTCATTGATAACTCGACTCAACCAGTCACACTCTTTCCGGCAAGCCACAAAACCAGGCCTTAACCTTCAGACTTATACTGCGAACCGTGGATCTATCTACAAAAATTGAATTCGTCAACCTGTCGGACACCGGCAGGAAGCGGCCGCATAACGAAGATTCGTCGATCATTGATCCGGAAATCGGCCTGGCGCTCGTCGCTGATGGAATGGGCGGCTACAAAGCCGGCGAAGTTGCTAGTGCCATCGCAGCAAAAGCGATTCTCGATGTCGTGCGTGGTGAATCGAAGATTTCTCATTCTAGCGACCCTTCGGAAGGTCAGGCCGCACTATCCCCGGAAGCACTATTGGTTCGAGATTCAATCATCGATGCGAATCGCCATATCTTTAAGACCGCCACAGAAGTCCCGCAATGCCACGGCATGGGTACCACCGTGGTGGCGGTGTTCTTTTACAACAATACGGCGATAATTGCCCATGTGGGCGATTCGCGCGTTTACCGTTATCGGGACGACGAGTTAGCTCAAGTAACCAGCGATCATTCGCTGGTTCAAGAACTCATCGATCGCGGCTTTTTCACGCCTGAAGAAGCGGAAGCCAATACACCGAAAAATCTGGTCACTCGGGCCCTTGGTATTGACGCAACCGTAGAGGTCGATGTTACCGAGCAAGCGACGCGGCCAGGTGATATTTACCTGCTGTGTTCCGATGGTCTAAATGATATGGTAGATGATGAAGAGATCCGCTTAACCCTAAGTAAATATAGTACTAATCTTGTGCAAGCTGCAGACGAGTTAGTACGGCTAGCGAACGAAAGTGGGGGGGAAGACAACATTTCGGTTGTGCTTGCAAGACCACGGGCGCCGTTTCCAGCGAACGTCGGAATATTTTCCAAATTAACCAGTTTATTGACGACCGGCAGCTAGGATAAGGCAATAAAGATGGCTAAACTTGTTCTCAGCTTAAATGGGGTCGTGCAAGGCGAGTTTTCACTCGACAAAGAGCGGATCTCACTTGGGCGCAAACCTGACAACGACATACAAGTCGACAATTTAGCAGTCAGTGGTAAGCACGCGCTGGTAATTACGATTCTCGATGACTCCTTCCTCGAAGATCTGGGGAGTACGAACGGAACCTACGTCAACGGTAAACTAATTAAGAAACACGCGCTTCGCGATGGTGACGTGGTCGGAATCGGGAAGCACGAGCTCAAATATGTCAACGAGCATGCGACCGCTGATGACGAAGACTTTGAAAAGACAATGATCATCCGTCCCGGATCGGCTAGCGCTGCGGTCGCAGCTGCAAAAGCCGCCGATCTCCCTAGCGACTCGGCCCCGGCTCCAGCAGGTGGAGGCGGCGGTACCTCATCACCCGGATTACCACTGGGTAAACTTCAAGTACTTAACGGCCCGATTGCCGGCAAAGAGTTGGAACTGACCAAAGCGCTAATTACGCTGGGCAAGCCTGGTGTTCAAGTAGCGGTTATCTCGCGCCGCCCGCAAGGCTATTTTTTGACCCATATCGAGGGCGATGGGCAAGACAACAACTACCCCGTGGTCAACGGTACGCCGCACGGCCCGCAAGCCTACACGATGAACCACGGCGACATTATTGAACTCGCTGGTATTAAGATGGAGTTTAGCGTTACAAGCTAATTCCGAGTTGAGAATCTAGGGTAGATGATCTCGCCCAACCTAGCCTACAGGCGCTAGGCACGGTGTAAGTGGCGCCCCGCGGGCCTACTACTTAACGGTATGAGTAAAGACGCCATCCCAGTTCGACCCCGGAGGCGTTTCGCGATATTGGCCGACCCGTTCCACGTAGACTTTGTACAATCCCGGGGAGCGCGAGTTGCTCTGCAAATTTAATAGGTTCATCTCTGCCGTATCCCATTCCTGGGCGCGGTAAAGGCGTAACGCCTCACGGTAGAGTTTAAGCTCTGCCTTCCACCGTGAATCTAAGTCTTCCTTGAGACACAACGGTTGGTAAATAACGACCGGCTTGTCTTTGCCTTTCACGCGCACCCGATCTAATTCGCGGTAGGCATACTCGGGGACGGCATCTTTCGTGCTTTCACTAACAATCAACCAAACGTTATAACCCTTGGTAAGGCCTTCAAGACGGGAGCCCAAATTAACCGCATCGCCGAGCACCGTGTAGGCCATACGAAACTCGGAACCCATATTGCCGACGCTCATCATACCGGTGTTAATGCCAACGCCGATTTGAATCTCCGGCCAGCCTCGAGCAACAAACTGAGCATTGACTTCGTCGAGTCGGTCGAGCATCTGCATTCCTGCATCTAACGCATGGCGAGCGTGATCGTGATCCTCAATAGGCGCACCCCAAAACGCCATAATGGCGTCACCCATGTACTTGTCGATCGTTCCGCGTTGCTCATGGATTACGCGCGTCATTGGCGTCAGGAATGCATTCATCAGTTCGGCTAATTCCGTGGGATTCAGGCCTTCCGAAAGCGTCGTGAATCCTCTTACGTCGGAGAATAAGACCGTCAGTTCTTTACTTGTTGCGTCGAGTGAGTAATTTCCCGGGTGGTCGGACATCTCATCGACGATTTCGGGTGGAATGTACTGACCGAATAAGCCGGTAATTTGCCGCTTTCCGCGTGTCTCGACAAAATAACCATAGGACATATTTAACACAAACATCGAGAGCAGCATCATTACGCCGGACGCGATCGGCAACACGAAATTTCCCGCCGTCCACACAAAAAAGTTAAACCCCGTGTAGACCAATAGCAATCCAGTCGTTGCGAGCGTCGCCGCGAGCGGACTCAACAATGGCACAACGATTGCCATTACGAGCCCGAAGATAATAAGGAGCAATACCTCGGCGCCAAGCGTGTATTCAGGCAATTGTTTTATCGTCCCGTCAATTATTCCGCCAATTAAATTCGCGTGAACCTCGACCCCAGGAAATGACTCCGCTACTGGAGTCGAGCGCAAATCCAAAAGGCCGGGTGCGGTCGTCCCTACGAGCACGGTCGCCCCTTCAAGAACGGACTTATCTGCATTTCCGTGTAGCACGTCTGTAGCCGAAATATAGGGGTAACTACCTTTTCTTCCACGGTATGGAACCAAGGTTTGCAAACGTCCGTCTACCGGCACCATCTTCTCACCGACCTCAAGCCACTCGAGTCCAGAGTACCCTCGGCCACCGAAGAGCGGCTTTTCAAACCGCGGTTTTATCTCGTCTGATCCGAGCAAATGCCGAACAATTTCAAGCGACAATGACGCATGGTATTCCCCGTCGTATTCGATCAACATAGGTACCCGACGTATGACACCGTCGGGATCCGGGATCGGGTTAAAGTGTCCGGAGCCTAGCGCGCTCGATTCCAATTGCTGGATGTTGCCGCCATACCCATCGGCTTTGTGAAAAGCAATACGCTTGCCCTTAAATGTCCCTTTAACAAACGTTGGGCTTGGGAGTTGTCCAATCGTAGAGGCTTTTTCCCGGCCGGCGACGAAATTAAAATAGTAACCAAGAATAACCGGATATTTTTGAATCGTTTCGGAGAATCGACCGTCGTAATCTAATTCTGGTCGCAAGACTTGGAGCTGCGCGCGGAACATTGCGTTGTTTTTTAGTTCACCGTCAGCTAGTCGCTCGAGTACGCCCAAGCCGGAACTTTCATCGGGCTCTGCGAATACGATGTCAAATCCAACAATCGCGACTTCATATTCATCGAACAACGCTTCAACGAAGCGCGCAAGTTTATCGCGCCCCCAGGGCCAACGACCTTCTGCGGTTAGACTTGCCTCATCTATGTCTACGATGACAATACGTTTATCGACGCTGTTCGGCATGGTAAACAGTAATCGCTTATCGTAGGCAATGTTCTCCATTTGCTGGATAAAGCCAATCCGAACCCAATCTGCAGCGTGCGCGAGATAAAATAACAAGACAATAGAGCACATCCCGATACGGACGCCGTTATCCTTAATCTTCAACACCAATGCTGACATCATCGTCCTCACTTAATCGACAGCGTGAGCTCTAATTTAACGCCCAAAATGCCTACAGTGACCGTGCTCGGATCACTAATTTCGGCAAGGTCATCGCAATGCAGAACTTACTTCCGTCACGAATCGTTCGAAGATAGACGCGATTGCAGCTGACATTGCGGCCGCCGTCGACTCAATATCGTCTCCGCCTACCGACAGGTTTTCGCGATACTCCTGGCTAACGATGACTGATCGCGGAGAATCTAACGTGATCAATTCCAGATCGAGCGCGACAACGGCTCCGATCCCAGTCCCGTCTCTAACTTGTTCGAATTGGCGAACCCTACCGACGACTTCAAATCCCCCTAGGTGACTATTGCTTGCTGAAATAGTCGGCGCGACATTTGCAGCGCGCAGGTAACTGATCAGCTCGTGTTGCAGCATTCGCTCGGGGCTATCAATCCATAAGTGGTAACGATGTTGATTAACCGAAAATTTACCGCTCTCGGTGTGGACAATTGCCCGTTCACGATGAATACCACTCGCTTGAAACTTAGCCACGCGGATCGGTTTGTCGGTCCATTGCTGGTTCTCGGCGGAAGCGCGGTCGACGTTCAGTCGATAGTAGGTATCGCTCGGCAACGGTTTCATGGAACCACACCCACTGATAGACAGCGCGCTAACGAGCAAACCACCGACGACGAGTCTGCAGTATGTTAATTTCACCATGTTATTCCGTACCCCGGATAATTCGCGCGGGATTATCCCGAACCGCCTGCGAGAATTCATGCAGTTGCCTGGAGCTACCCTCGACGTTGTACAGAATCGTACTTAAGTGTTCGTTGACTGTTTTGAGTGCTTGGTTCATCTGTGCCATTGAGTCGCTCGCATTCTGAACGGCGCTGCCAACTTTTTCTTCATTGTTGCTGGCTAAATGCTTCAAAGCAGCTAGAGTTTCACCCATCTGTATTCGCGTCAGCTCTATACGCGAGATCAAACCGCCGAGGTTTAGCGCAACGTCATCGATGTGCACCAGAAAATCTTCGATTTGCGCCTGGTTGTTCGGTCCTAATATCTTCTCCAAATGTTGCGCGCTACGATCGAGCTTCGCTACTAAAGACTGAGCGTCTCCAATTAAATCTTCGTTTAAACGTTTATTTAACGTCTCCACCATCGGTCCGAGTTGTTGTTCAGAAAGTTCGGTAATGCGATTACTAAGGTTTTTCAGTACCGGCATAACGCCATCGTGCGATAATGTTTTAATCTCCCCTGCGGCATCGCTGATTACAGCAAATAAATTCTGTTGTTCTTGTCCCTGAATCTCCCCGCCGGGTGCGATACTCTTGTCACTCGATCCCTCTGCGATTTCGATCTGGACCGCAGAAATCAACCCAGATGACATGACGCGCGCGACGCTATCGTCTGGAATCTTCCAGTTACGCGCGATGCTTAAGGTAAGGACATATTGCATGCCTGTATCAGTCGGCGCGGGTTCGATCGATTCGATCTGTCCAACCCTATAGCCCTCATACAAGACGCCCGTGCCAAACTTCAATCCGCTAACGTTGCTATATTTCACTGTGTAGTTGTCGGCCGGCCCGGTCCTGCCGGTAACGAAAAACATCAGCACGAAAAACGCCCCGATCATAACGAGCACGAAAATCCCGATGACAAAATAATTTACGTTATCCCGTTTCATTCGTAGTATCTATTCCAGTCGGTAGTTGACGCGCTACGCGCCACCCGTTAAGCGATTCATGTATTGGTCGGCGTCTATTTCGTCATTGCGGGAGCGACGATTCAGGAGATCTTGTACGCGCTCAATTGACGAATTTTTTACTTCCTCGACCGACCCCGCCAATAAGATCTTGCCCTGATCGAGTACCGTGATGCGATCAGCGATTTTGAATGCGCTTTCAAGCTCATGGGTCACCACAACAATTGTCATTTGCATTGAATCGCGTAGCTTCAAGATCAAATCGTCTAGTTCTGATGAGGCAACCGGATCGAGTCCCGCGGACGGCTCATCGAAAAACAACATTTTCGGATCCATTACAATTGCGCGCGCAAGTGCCGCACGTTTAATCATGCCTCCTGAAAGTTCCGACGGCATGAGATCCTCGAATCCGCCGAGGTTGACCACCTCGAGTTTCATTCTTGCCATGATTCCCATCGTCGAATCATCGAGCTTCGTGTGCTCACGCAACGGCAGCTGAACATTCTCCCCGACGGTCATCGAACTAATCAGAGCCCCGCCTTGAAATGAAACACCCATGTTCGTGCGTAAATCGTGAAGTTCTGACGGGCTAATCTTGTCAATGTCTTGGCCAAGTAGTTTGATACTCCCCTCAGTCGGCGTGTGAAGTCCAAGAAGATGCCGAAGCAAGGTACTTTTTCCGGAACCGCTACCACCCATAATGATATTAATCTCGCCGTGTTCGATCGTGAGATCGACACCGTCCAAGATTTTGCGCGCACCGTAATGGGTTACAAGACCTTCAACTTCAATTGCGTGATCGGGCTCCATCGTCCTGCTAGCGATTCAAGAAATAAGTGAATGTCATGTCGGCTAACACGAGATAGCAAATTGCCAGAACCACGGCACGGGTTGTCGCTCGGCCAACGCCCTCCGCACCGCCGGTTACCGAAAATCCATTACTGACCCCAACGAGAGTGATAATAACTGCGAACACAAGGCTCTTAAACAGCCCTTGTAGCACGTCATTAGGGGTAATGAATGCCGTCCCTTGGTCCCAGTATGCGACGTAACCCAATCCTAAATCGAGGTTGCAATACACGGCACCGCCAAGCATTGCGGCGAAGTCGGAAAATAACGTAATAAGCGGCATCATAAACAGCATCGCAAGTAGCACTGGGGAGACCAAATATCGAACCGGGTTGATGCCCATGACGCGTAATGCATCAACTTCTTGGTTAACTTGCATGGTGCCAACTCTCGCCGCTAAAGCTGATCCCGTTCGCCCGGCAACTAAAATGCCAGTAATTAAAGGCCCAAACTCCCGCGTAACCGATAACGCGATCCCCAACACAACTTGAGTTTCAGCGCCAAATTGCTTGAGCGTGTGCACGCCCTGAATCGCGAGCATAACGCCAATCGCGAACGACAATATAAATACAATCGGAAGGGCCGCAATGCCGATTTCAACCATCTGGGATACGACCACGGGGAAGCGCACCGGCTGCCGCTTAAACGGCCCAGCAAAAACCCAATAGAAACTCTCAAACGTTAAGGCGAGATAGTAGCCGAATTCCTCGATGAACTCGGCACAAACCCTACCAAGATTCTCAACTGATTGCCGAAATCCACCTGCCCTCAGTTCAGCCATCCGAGCTCAGACACTCCTCGATGTCTGCATAAATCGGAAATACCTTATCCAGTCGAGCCAACTCTAATACGCTCATTGCGGGTCCGCTGACCCCGAGTAGCGCGAACTTTAGGTTTTTCTTCTTTGCTGTCTGGTACCCTTCGACCAGGCTCGCCACCCCAGAACTGTCAATGTACGACACGTCTGACAAATCCACGAGCGTATTCTGTGACGATTCTAAACAGTCCAAAATTGTTTTACGTGCGTCCGGCGAACAGGATAAATCCACGTCACCGGTTAGCAACACGATTGAAAACCCTCTCTCTTCTTTTACTTGGTATGCCATGCTGTCTGTCCCGTGTGTCACTCGTTAATTCTGTCGGCGATTGGTGAATCCTGCCTTGCTAACCATTATGTCGGTCGAAGACTAAGGATCTTAAAATTTTCCGTCCATCGCCCGATCTGCGGCGCAATTCTCCCGTCAATTTATTTTTTTCCTCATCTTGAGATAATTTCCCGCGCTATTATCCAGGTTACCGTAGGTGCAATCATCCATAATTTCCTGAATAAAGTAGGTACCCAAGCCCCCGGGCTTCACATCTTCGAGATCGCGCGGGCGAATATTCGCCGGATCGATCGGCTCGGCGAAATCGGTTAATACAACCTGTAAATCGCCACTGTCGGTTTGAATTTCTAAAAGAATCTCACCGGATTTATCGCCTTTGTAAGCGTGCTGCATAATATTCATGCACGCTTCGTTTATCGCGATGACGAGATCGGATATCAGTTTCTTCGAGCAACCAATCTCTTCGGCGACCTCCTGGACTTTCTCTCGCACCATTCGGAGTCGCTTCGGATCAGAAGGAAAGCGAAGCTCAAGTGTTGGAGACTCAGACATGCGCTTTTATCTCAATCAGTAATAACGTTAGGTCATCGTGAATTTTACGCTCTTGTTCTTCAATCCGCGTAACAATTTTCTCGAGTCGCTGTTCTGAATCGTAGTCACTCACGGTCGCAACAATATCGCACAGCCCCTTCACCCCGAGTTCCGAACCGTCAGGCGCGATGCTTTCTGTGACGCCGTCGGTGAAAATATACAAACTGCCATTGCCCAACTCGAAGCGCTTCGAATCGAACTGCAGCTCAGGCAAAATCCCAATCGGTGGGGCACTCGCCCACATTTCCTCGTAGGAACCATCGGCTCGCCAAAACACCGGCGGTTGGTGTCCGGCATTTGATAATTCGACGATGCCGGTTTCGGGATAGATATAGCCCGCAACGATCGTCACAAACATTCCGAGCGAAGAGGTTTCACATATTTCAGCATTAACTTGGCCTAACAGCGCAGCGGGGCCCGGCGCCGTTTTAGCTAGGCATCGCAATAGGCTGGTGGTTTTTGCCATCAACAGTGCCGCGTTCATGCCTTTTCCCGAAACATCGGCGAGGCTGAAATAGATTCTCCCGTCGGCGACGGAAAAATAATCAAAAAAGTCACCAGAGACTTCGCGCGCAGGAATATTAAGGCCGTGGACTGGAAACGATGCCGGTGCAGCTGCGGGCAACAAGCTCTCCTGGATTTGTCGCGCAAGTTCTAGTTCCTTACGAACGCGTTCCTGTTCGACCAGTGCTTGAGCCATTCTGGCGTTGTGGATTGCTAACGCCGCAGCGGACGCAACCGCAGTTGCAAGGTGCATATCGCTGGCAGCGAAAAGCCGATCACCACTGCGCTTGTTAATTAGCTCGAGCACACCGATACAATTGCCTCGAACCGTGAGCGGCGCGCACATGATAGATCGGGTAACAAATCCGGTGTCGGCATCGACGACTCCGGCAAAGTTATCATTCTCGGAAACATCTCGAACTATCTGTGGGGCATTCTGTGTAACAGTATCCCCAACGATCCCTTGGTCTGGCCGCAGCCGCAGGCCGGTCACGTCCACCGGGCCCGCACATTTTCGACATACTAATGCTTCGCCGTCTTCTTCGACCAAAAATATCGATGCTGCCTCAGCGTTAAGGTAGACGATGATTTGATCGATCGCGTTCTGCAGCGTTTCTTCGACGTCTATTGAGCTGGCAAATTCATGCGTTACGTCGGCTAATAGACCGGCGAGACGCTCCCCGGTCGGGGCGCTGCTTTTGTAGAGCGGATCAAAGACGGTATCTTGGCTCATGCGGATTGCAGTAGACAGGCGATGTAAGCGGCCTCGTCCGGCGGGTTAGAATCCCGTTGGGCGCGCCATAATGTTGCGGATAGGCAGTCTATCATTTTGTGTTCAACTAGATGTGGGTCGAGTCGCCGCTTCCCCAGGAGGGCATTGTACGCTGTTACGACCCCGGCCGGACGATCCGTCTGTAGTTGTTCGGTAATTGCTACGTGCAAACTCATATGCAAGAAGGGGTTTGAGCTATCCGGGCCGGCACCGAATTCGGCCGTCATTGCGTGAGCCGGGTCGCCTAGCATCTCATGATATTCAGGATGTCGCTGGATGACGTTGGCGAGCATTTGTTCCAGCGGCTCCAATGGTGCGCTGGTTGTCATTTTGTCCCACACGTTAATAAAGTGGGACCGAACCTCTTCACGCGATTGCGCAAACATTGTTTTCGCCCAGTGCCAACATATTCCCCACGTGTAAGAAACCCCGCCTATTTTCTGGCCCTAACGTTAGCATAATTGGCTTTTTCGTCCCAATCACAAACGTCGTTTACGCAACATTCAGCACATTTTGGATTGCGCGCGGTACACACGTATCGGCCATGTAAGATCAGCCAATGGTGCGCATCCATTTTGTATCGCTCTGGAACACCCTCGAGAAGTCCGCGCTCAACTGCGAGCGGCGTCTTACCAGGCGCTAACGAGGTTCGGTTGGACACTCGAAATATGTGCGTATCGACCGCGATAGTTGGTTCGCCGAACGCCGTGTTGAGCACCACGTTTGCCGTTTTCCGGCCAACCCCAGGTAGCGCTTCGAGCGCTTCCCGTTCGCGCGGCACCGTTGACGCGTGGGTTTCGATTAAGATTCGACAAGTCTTGATGATGTTCTTGGCCTTAGCGTTGAACAATCCGATGGTTTTAATGTGTCGCTTAAGCCCGCTTTCGCCCAAAGCGAGGA
>CAWLAW010000023.1:0-12967 GCA_963854885.1 Gammaproteobacteria bacterium
TGCGAAAATACCGATAGAACATTAGCGTCGGTATCGCGACCGACAATCCCGCAGCAGTGGTAATCAGTGCCTCAGAAATGCCACCCGCTAGGATCGACGCGTCGCCGACACCTTGCGTCGTGATTGCCGCGAATACTTTGATCATGCCGATGACAGTTCCGAGCAACCCTAACAGCGGACTGACTGCAGCCACGGTGCCTAATGTGTTCAGATAATGTGCAAGTTCGTAGACGACATGACGGCCCACCTCCTCGATACTGTCTTTCATTACGTCTCGCTCGAATTCCCGATTAACTAACCCCGCGGCGAGCACTCTGCCGAGTGGCGACGCTGCGCGTAAGGATTCAATTCGTTTAGCATCGAGAACCCCCGATCTTGACCACTGCCAAACTTGCGCGACGAGGTTATCTGGGGTGATGCGCCGGCGTTGCAGAGACCAGAACCGCTCGATGACGATCGCCATCGAGACAATGGAACACACGAGGATCGGCAGCATCATCCAGCCACCCGCTTTTACGAATTCAAACACGTGTTCTTGATGCTCCTATTTTATTTACAATCATTGTGCGGTTCTATAACGCCTGGGCTAGCGCATTGTTCGTTCATTAGTGCTCTGCTAGCAGCCGTCCGTCAGCCAATTGCCGTGCGGCGCTGATTCACGACTCTGCGATTAGCGCGTCTCAATCCATCGAAAATTTGACAGCGCGCCGCCGCAAGTTCGAGACCATATCAGACGAGCTCAATTGCGAAAAGGCCGCAATCCGGGTGGCACTCAAAGAGTGTGCAAGCTTAGCTTGATATCTAGCCTTTAGGCTGCCGAACAAGACGTTGCTGCCAGTAGCGCTGATTGGTCGATCGGGACGTTTGCGGCTTTGAAACGCGCTGATTAATATCAGATTCTACTGCACCATCTGTTCCCGTGTTCAGCACTATTGCACGGCTTTTCAAATAACGGGAGACTATTTCACGATGAGGAAAGTCAAATCGATTCGCGAAGCCCGTTGCAAACACCACATAACTTGGATTAGCGGCAGCGATGAACTGGAGAGTAGAAGAAGTTGAGCTGCCGTGATGCGGCGCAATGACAATGTCGACCGAAAGTGCATCCCGATAGGCGTTGAGCAACTTAATTTCGGCACCCCTTTCGATGTCGCCGGGCAACAAAATTCGACCGCCCGGCGCGCTAATCAACAAGACACACGACAAATCGTTTTTAGAGCCCACACTGCCCTTTGCGGGATACAAAAACGCGAAATGGACACCATCCCAATTCCATGATCGCCCGTCCTCGCAATCTGTATGAGCCAGTGGAAAATCGTGCGCCGGGCTAACAACGAAGTCACGTGCCGGGACGACGCCGACTAATCCACCCCAACCACCGGCATGATCGGAATCTGCGTGGCTAATCACGATCCGGTCGATCTGCTCCACTCCTCGGGTGTGCAGAAACGGCGCGACAATCGACGCGCCGGCAGAATAATCGCCGAACGACGGCCCAGTGTCATAGACTAAAACGTGTTCGGCGGTTTGAATCACGGTAGCAAGTCCCTGCCCGACATCAAGTACCGTAACACGGAGTTCGCCAAGGCCAAGATCGGGTTGTCTGGCGCTTGCGATCGCAGCCAATAGGACCCCCGCAGCAACCCATCGCGTTCGCAAGACGGGGATCAATACTAGGCCAACCCCAACGAACGCCATCGCTGCTGCAAGCCACGATGGGCGCGCAGCCAGTTCGATTGGCGCAACATTAGCCGCTAACCATTGCAAAAAAAGCCACAATGGCTGCCAGACTGAAGCGGCAATTTTCCATATTAATGCTGCAGCGTCGATGCTAAAGGGCGAGACTGCGATGCCTAATATGACTAGTGGGACAATGGCAATCGCGACCACCGGCACTGCGATGAGGTTCGCTAGCGGTGAAGCGCACGGGATACTTTGGTGAAGCACGCCTAGTAGCGGCGTTAAACCTAGCGCGAGAAAGAGATGCAAGCGTATCAGGCGTAACAATCCCGACGGCTCTGCTCGTGTCGTCGTAATTAACAGCAACCAGCCAACCGCACAAAACGACAACCAGAAGCTCGCGCTAAGCAACGAGAGCGGGTCAATAGCGGCCACCAGCGCAAATGCCATGCAATAGCTGTCGAGAGAAATTGCCCGTCGGCGCAGAAATAGACTGCCCAGTGCGACAACCAACATAATCAGTGCTCGTTGTGCCGAAATGGGAAACCCGGCCAGAGCCGCGTAAGCGCCGGCGGCGCAAATCGCAACAATAATTGCCGGTCGCTGCACAGGCCATAAGCGAGCGAGCGGGGAAATCACGCCGATCATCCAATGCGATAACAAGAGTGCGGCTGCCGCTACCAACGAAATGTGTAGACCCGAAATCGCGAATAAGTGGGCCGTACCCGTTGCAGCTAGGACCCGCCAATGTTCGTCGCTAAGCGCCGAACGATCGGCGACCCCGAGCGCCAGGATAATCGCCCGTTGCTCTGAACCCGCGAGCGCGTGAGCGATTTTATTCTTAACCGCGTCTCGAATTTGGCTCGGGTGCCAGCTCGGCAGTTCCTCATCGCAAACGTTGCCCGGATGATCGATCACGTGTCCGAGCGCCGAAACACGTTCAGCGAACAGCCATTTCTCACGATCGAAAACCCCAGGATTATGTGTCCCAAGGGGCAACCTGAGGCGCACTTTCAGGCTGCAGATAGCGCCAACTTTAAGCGGCGCCTCGGCGCCATACCAAGCAAGTTTCAGCTTGGCCAGTCGCACCGCTTGGCCACGATAGGTCGATGCATCGATGTTTGTTAAATCAAACCGACTGGCCCTCTGATTACTTACGGATAATTGCGCTACCGCGCCCCGCACAGTAAGCACCGGACCGGCTAAGTGCGTCGGCAATCGAGAACCTAACGCGAGATCGGCGCGAAACATGGCCCACAAAAACCCGGTCCCGAGGAGCACGACAAAACGCGATCTGGGATTTTTCCAAGCAGATAGAAGCAAAGGGCATAGTGCACTGTATAGCGCGGAACTTGGAACGTGCGGCATTAGCTGAAACAGACCAATGCCGCAGCCAAAACACAGATAGTAATAGCGCATGAATGTCATCCTTGACGTTCCTGGCGATGGTGAGCCCGATTTCGCTGCGTTGCGGACGGCGGATCTGGCTCGAGCGATCCATCATAGCGTATGTCATTAAGCGGGCTACAATATGTCCCTATTTAATTATTGGCTTTTCTCGCACGTCGATGGCTGTTGGTCCGAAAACTTTACTCCGAAATTTTTTTTCCAGACGCAATGCGAAGGTCGCTACCCCACGATCCGGCTGGTTAGCACGGCGTATGCACGATTCTAGTTTGTGGCACTTTGGCCGCCGTTCGGTTGCCGGCGGCGTAGGGGTTGGGCTGTTTCTGTCTTTCATCCCGATCCCGATTCAAATGGTATTAGCGGTGCCGTTTGCTATTGTCATGCGGGTAAATTTGCCAGTGACTTTTACCGCAATTTGGGCGACGAACCCGATCACATTCGCACCGATGTTCATCTTTGCCTACCAAGTCGGTCGCTGGATCACAGGCGATCAAGATACCTCGGCGGAAATTCCGTTTACGCCGACGTTCGACGGACTGGCAGCTACGTTCGACATCATCTGGTATCCGCTGTTGGTAGGTTGCCTGATTTGCGGACTTAGCGCGGGTGCTATGGGATATGTCTTGGTGCGTTGGTCATGGCGACTGCACCTGGTATGGCTGAGAGCGCAGCGAAACAAAAAACCTGCCGCTAAAAATTAATTAAATGCGCACTTGCCCATCTTCAAGAACGATAATGCGATCCATTTCTGCGGCGATTTTTTCGTCGTGTGTTACAACGACCAACGCCGCACCGGTATGCTCGCGCAAATCCTGCATCGCCCGCATTGCAAGTGATGCGCTTTCGCGATCCAGATTTCCGGTCGGTTCGTCGGCAAGAACACAACTCGGATTTGTCACGACTGCCCGAGCGATAGCCGTTCGTTGACGCTCTCCACCTGACAGTTCCGCTGGTCGATGTTCTGCGCGGTGTTCTAGGCCGACCCGTGCTAAACATTGCGCCGCGCGCGCACGAGCGTCCTTGACGTTAAGCCCCCCGATAAGCAACGGCATCGCGACGTTTTCAAGGGCCGTGAATTCTGGCAATAAATGATGGAATTGATACACAAAGCCGAGTTGTTCATTGCGTACCCTGCCCTGCTCGCGCTCGCTCAAAGACGCCAAATCGCGACCGCCGATTTCGACACGCCCAAGCGTTGGCTCGTCCAATCCGCCGAGCAAATGGAGCAACGTACTTTTGCCAGACCCTGAGGCGCCAAGTACAGCGATAGTTTCACCTCGCTGGATTCGCAATGAAATCCCTTTCAAGACCTGGACATCCAAAACGCCGTCGTGAAAGCGTTTCTCGAGATCGAATGTTTCTACGGCGACATTAGTCATAACGCAGAGCACTCGCCGGCGACGTGCGGATAGCCAGTAGCGCCGGGTATAGCGGCGCAATTAAACACAGTCCGATGGAAACGGAAATCGCGATCATTACGTCGCGTAACTTAAGCTCCGAGGGGATTTCGCTGATGTAGTACACCTCGGGAGAAAGTATCTTGAAATTCAAAAGCTCTTCTACGCCAGAAACGATCGCATGCACGTTACTCGACAAAGTAACGCCAAGAATAACCCCCGCAATTATACCGACGAATCCGATCAATCCGCCGTGAATAAAAAACACACGAATGATTTTAATTTTTGTCATCCCCAGTGTTTGCAGGATCGCGATTTCACTATTCTTTTCTGCCACCACCATAACCAGCGTCGACACAAGATTGAAAGCGGCGACCGCGATCGTGAGCGCGAGAATGACAAACATCACGATTTTTTCGGTTTTTAGCGCACGAAACAGATTGACGTTGGTTTGCGTCCAATCGACGACGCGATTCGAATCGAGCCCTAGCGTCGCGAGCGTTAGCGACAACTGCGCGCCAACTTGCGGCGCTTCGAATGGGTCGGCGAGTTTCAACCGCACGCCGCTCACTTGGTCCCCGAAGCGGAACATCCTTTTCGCATCTTCAAGGTGCATCAGCGCCAACGTCGTGTCGTACTCGTGTACACCGGCCTCGAAAATGCCGACCACGTTGAATCGCCGTAGTCGCGGAACCATGCCGGCTGGGGTGCGCATCGGCTCCGGTGCAATTAAGGTTACGCGGCTGCCGACTCGAGCGTGCAACGCGTTTGCTAACCCGCGCCCGAGTACGATGTTGAATTTGCCAGCGATTAAATCAAGCTGGCCGTCTACAATCTTGTTCGATATAACGCTGATTCGGGACTCTGCAGCGGGTTGTATCCCTCGTATCACCACACCATGAACACTTTCGTAGTGTGTTAGCATTGCCTCGCGTCTAACGTACGGCGCGCTGGCCAAAATGCTCGGATGCTGGTCGACGTGACGTGCGATCTCCTTCCATCGAGATAGTTTTCCGCGCTCCGGCTCAACAACAATATGGGCCGCCATGCCAAGGATTCGATCGCGCAATTCACTTTCAAAACCATTCATGATCGATAAGATCGTGATCAACGCTGCGACACCTAAGGCGACTCCCAACATCGCGATCGCGGAAATGAATGACACGAAATGATTGCGACGTTTAGCGCGCGTGTACCGCCACCCAAGGTAAGCTTCGACTGGCGTAAACATAGGGCGTGATTATAGCCGAAACGCGCGGCAACAATTGAACAAGGTCGGAGAAAATATTAATGACAAAAATACTCGCGTTGGAGACCGCCACGGATGCGTGTTCTGCGGCATTACAAGTTGACGGCGAAATCACCCATCGTTTTACCCTCGCGCCGCGCCAACACACCAATCTGATTCTACCAATGGTTGCGGAATTACTCGCCGAAGCCGATCTAACTATCCAACAGCTCGACGCCATCGCCTACGGCGCCGGTCCGGGTTCGTTTACTGGAGTGCGAGTAGCAACCTCTGTCACCCAAGGCCTGGCACTGGCGCACGACTTGCCGGTGATCGGATTATCTTGCTTGAAAATTCTCGCCATTGGTGCCGCCCGCGCGCACGGCTTTGGACGCATCGCGCCGATCATGGATGCGCGTAAATCGGAAGTATATTGTGCGCTCTACGATGTCGATCGAACAACATCTCACGCGGTGGAAGTGTGCGCCGATTCCTTGTGCAGTCCGAAAGATCTGCGCTTAAGTCTGTCTGCGGACGATGTCGTCGTCGGCACTGGCAGTGCCGAGTACCGGCGCGAGATCCTCGCATCGGGTATCCCGATGCAAGCGCTTCGGGAAGCGCCTCTTTATCCCAGCGCCATTGATGCCTTATCGGCTGCGCAACGCGCGCTCGAAGCAGGTGAAACAGTGGCGGCGGAATTCGCGCTACCAATTTATTTACGTCAAGCGCTATAGAAGATTTAGTCGCTCGCAACGCAATCCAGTAACCTTTAGGCTCGAATACGCAACGCATTAGAGCTAATTCCACCGTCAGCTGAAAGCGTCAGTCGTCGATACCCCGGCGCTAATGGTGCGATAGCAAAGTCGCTTGCACGCGCCTCAAACTGCACACAAGTTGACGGCGTCGCGAGGAGACGAACGCCGTTGTAATAGGTGTCAAAATTTTGGTGAACGTGTCCCCAGACAACGCAACGCATTTGCGTATGCCGATCGAGAACTGCCCAAAACTGCTCGCAATTGCGCAACGTCATCGTATCTAACCAGCGACTGCTCATTGGAATCGGGTTGTGGTGCAAAACCACCACGCAGGGCAAATCTCGGTGCGCGACGAGACTCGCATCTAGTCGCTCCAATTCTTCTGCACGCAAGTTGCCATATGCCTCGCCCAGCACCGCAGAGTCGAGGAATACCACATGCCAACCGCCGATTGTCAGTTCGCCGCAGTGTTGCCACCCCTGCGCAAACACAAGAGACGCCATTGTTTGCGCCTCATCGTGATTTCCCGGAATACAATAGACCGGCAGGTCTAGTGTCCGTAGTTCATTGAACAGCCATTGATAAGCGCGGGGCTCGGAATTCGCCGTGAGGTCTCCGGTCAACCAGATCGAATTGTAATCGATACCAGAAGCCTGCACGGCGTCCCGAACGGCGAGGAAACTCTCTCGAGTATCAACGCCCCCGAGGCGCTCTCGCGGGTCCGCGCCAATGTGAGTGTCGGTTATTTGAAGAATTTCGATAGTGGCGCTTTGCATGCCGGTACTCTATCAGGCTCACCGCTTAGAACGGTGCTCTAAAGACTCAAATAGGTCGCTCCGTGCGGCACAATCCGGTGCCGTTAACGGCCCACCAGTGCCTCCACGTAAGCTGCTGATTCTGCCTGGAAATCCCGATTTATCCCCAAACTGTACCCAAGTTCTCCTCATTTTGTTGTACGGTCCCTACACAGGGAGTGCACACTATGTTGTGGTATAAATACGCCTTGACCACATTTTATTGTGGTGATATACAATCGTTTACAATCAATACATAAATATTTCGGCAGCCTGTGCAACAGAATCTGTAACGAAAGAAAAACGACAAGCGCACCGAGGAGGGAGCATGGAGCTAGAGAATTCTGCCGTGGCACATAGCGATAGGGAAACGCACGGCACTATTGCAGCGGCACCAGGGTCCGCAACGGCAGACATAATAGCAACGACGCCAGGCGAATTTCGAGTTATCCGTCGCAACGGCAAAGTCACCGCATTCGATTCCGAGAAGATCAAAGTTGCAGTCACCAAAGCGTTCCTCGCAGTAGAAGGTGGCAACGCCGCTGCCTCGACGCGCATTCACGAAACTGTCGACCGCATCACAGTTTCTGTCGTCCACGCGATCACCCGCCGCATGCCAACCGGCGGCTCGGTCCATATCGAAGATATTCAAGATCAGGTAGAACTGGGTCTGATGCGCAGCGAAGCGCATAAAGTGGCCCGCGCTTATGTTCTGTATCGCGAAGAACGAGCACGAGAACGGGAAACGAAGGTGGCACCCGCTGGACCGACAAAAGCACACTCCGGACTCACCGTCACCCGCTCCGATGGCAGCACAACAGCGCTAGATGAAGTTCGCATGGAACGCCTAGTCGCCGAGGCTTGCACCGACATCGAAGACACCGATCCCCGTGGCGTCATAGAGGAAACGAAACGCTCATTATTCGACGGTGTAGCAGAAGACGACGTCTCCAAAGCGTTGATAATGAGCGCCCGCACGTATATCGAACGCGAACCAAATTACACCTTTGTTGCAGCGCGCTTATTGCTCGACACATTGCGTCATGAGGCATTGAGTTTTGTGACGAAACTCGATCAGCATGCCACGCAGGAAGAAATGGCCGAGCGCTATCCGGAATACTTCGAAGCCTATATCAAACAAGCTATAGAAGTGGAGTTGATGGACCCGCGACTGGGGAACTTCGATCTGCAACGGCTGGGACAAGCAATTAAACCGGAACGTGACTTTCAGTTCACTTATTTAGGTCTGCAAACCTTATACGACCGATATTTTTTACAACACGACGAGATCAGATTCGAATTACCTCAAGTTTTTTTCATGCGTGTTGCAATGGGCCTGGCGATTAATGAAATTGAGCCAGAGACGTGGGCGATCAAGTTCTACGATCTACTTTCTTCGTTCGACTTCATGAGTAGCACGCCAACGCTATTCAACTCGGGAACATTGCGACCGCAATTATCGTCGTGTTACTTAACCTCGATTCCTGATGATCTTGATGGCATTTTCAGTGCGATGAAAGATAACGCCTTGCTGTCCAAATTTGCTGGCGGATTAGGTAACGATTGGACCCCGGTGCGCGGGATGGGAGCGCATATCAAGGGTACGAATGGTAAATCGCAAGGTGTAGTGCCCTTCTTAAAAGTAGCAAACGACACCGCAGTAGCCGTAAATCAAGGCGGTAAACGCAAAGGCGCAATGTGCGCGTACCTGGAAACTTGGCACGTAGATTCGGAAGAATTTTTCGAACTGCGGAAGAATACCGGCGATGATCGGCGCCGGACGCACGATATGAACACGGCCAATTGGATCCCGGATTTATTTATGAAACGGGTTTGTGAAGACCAACAATGGACGTTGTTCTCGCCAGACGCAGTTCCCGAACTGCACGACTTGGTCGGACAAGAATTCGAACGCAAATACGTAGAATACGAAGAAAAGGCAGCGCGCGGCGAAATCAAGAATGCGAAAACAATTCGCGCCGTCGATCACTGGCGCAAGATGCTCGGTATGTTGTTCGAAACAGGCCATCCTTGGATCACATTCAAAGACCCGTGCAATTTACGTTCGCCGCAACAACACGTGGGCACTGTGCATAGCTCAAACTTATGTACAGAAATCACCTTAAACACGTCTCCTGGACACGAAATCGCTGTGTGTAATCTTGGCTCAATAAATCTTGTCCAACATGTGACGCCTAACGGTATCGACATGGAGAAATTAGAGCACACCGTCAATATAGCGATGCGCATGCTCGACAACGTGATTGACTACAACTACTACAGCGTAGCGACGGCGCGTGCGTCGAATCTACGCCATCGCCCTGTGGGTATGGGCATTATGGGTTTCCAAGACGGGCTTTATAAGCTCGACATACCTTATGCATCAAATGAAGCCGTCGAATTTGCCGATCGCGCAATGGAAGCTGTTAGCTATTTCGCGATCAGCGCATCAAACGATCTCGCAGCCGAACGCGGAACGTACGCAAGCTTCGAAGGTTCCTTGTGGAGTCAAGGAATTCTGCCGATTGATTCGATTGATTTGTTAGAACAAGGGCGCGGCGGATATCTCGATATGGATCGGTCAATGACACTCGATTGGAGTAGTCTCCGCGAAAAAGTCGTCAGCATAGGGATGCGCAACTCGAATTGCATGGCAATCGCGCCTACCGCGACTATTTCAAATATCTGCGGTGTCAGCCAGTCGATCGAACCGACCTATCAAAATTTGTTTGTGAAATCCAATCTCTCAGGGGACTTTACCGTCATCAATATGGCGTTAGTAGCGAAGCTTAAAGCGCTCGGCCTATGGGATGAGGTGATGGTCAACGATCTCAAATACTACGACGGCAGCATCGCTAATATCGACCGCGTATCGGACGAAATTAAACGATTGTTTGCCACAGCCTTCGAAGTTGACTCTCGGTGGCTCGTCGAGGCCGCATCGCGCAGACAAAAATGGCTCGACCAAGCACAGTCTCTAAACCTTTATATGTCTGAACCGGATGGCACGAAACTAGATAACTTATACAAACTCGCATGGGTGCGCGGTCTTAAAACTACATATTACTTAAGAACTCTCGGCGCAACGCATGTAGAGAAAAGTACGCTTGCGGACGGCAAATTGAACGCCGTACCGGAAACTAGCGGGGTCGCCGATACATCGGCAAATGTGTGTTCAATCTTGGATCCAGACTGCGAAGCTTGTCAGTAGAGAAATCGTGAACAAATTTAGGAATGAGGACGCATAAATGCTGAACTGGGAAGATCCTGTCGAGCAATTCAAATCGCCTACAAACACGCAGCGAGCGACTGCGATGCTGGCCACTGAGGCACTTGCCGCAGTTGAACGCGTAGAGGCTAAAGTAAGTGTCGACAAATCGACTGCCGAACAAGGGCACTCGACCGTAGCGCCCGATAACTCGGGTCCGATTGGTGTAACCGGGCTCGAACAAGTCGAATTCGGCGCTGGGCGCCTCGCTGTCGACGACAAACGAATGATTAATTGTCGTGCGGACGTGAACCAACTTGTGCCGTTTAAATATAAATGGGCATGGCAAAAATATCTCGACGGTTGCGCAAACCACTGGATGCCGCAAGAAATAAACATGACCGCTGACATCCAGCTATGGAAAAGTGCGGACGGCTTAACCGAAGACGAACGCACTGTCATCAAGCGCAACTTAGGATTTTTCTCCACCGCCGATTCGCTCGTTGCGAATAACTTGGTGCTAGCTGTCTACCGCCACATTACAAATCCCGAGTGTCGGCAATACCTGTTACGCCAGGCATTCGAAGAGGCGTTACACACCCATGCTTACCAATATTGTGTTGAAAGTCTCGGCTTGGATGAAGCAGAAATTTTCAATATGTACCGCGAGCTACCGGTTATTCACAAAAAGGCCCAGTGGGCGATGCGCTTTACTGATAGCCTAGGGGATCCAGATTTCCACACCGGTACGCTTGCCGCCAATCAACGGCTACTACGTGATCTCATCGCGTTTTATGTCGTGTTCGAAGGCATCTTCTTCTACGTCGGCTTCGTGCAAATTTTATCCATGGGTCGGCGCAATAAAATGACCGGAGTCGCTGAACAATTTCAATACATCTTGCGTGATGAATCGATGCATATGAATTTCGGTATCGACGTAATCAACCAAATCAAACTTGAAAATCCAGATGTTTGGACCGAGGATTTTCAGGCAGAAATGCTGGAACTAATTAGAGATGCAGTAGGACTTGAAATTGAATATGCACACGACAGCATGCCTCGTGGGGTGCTTGGCTTGAATGCATCGATGTTCGAAGAATACCTGCATTTCATTGCGAACCGTCGTTGTTCGCAAATTGGTTTGCCGGAGCTTCGGCCCGGCGCAACAAATCCTTTTCCGTGGATGAGCGAAGTAATGGATCTCAAAAAAGAGAAAAATTTCTTCGAAACTCGAGTAACGGAATATCAGACGGGCGGCGCGCTTAGCTGGGACTAATTGGGCATTAGACCAGACCTCCTCGCATGGAGCTAAGACGTGCTGCATTGGCCGGTGTCTAGTTAGCAGCTAGGCATCGGCAATTTTTAGACAAATTACAAACTTCTGATTTCGAGCCCTCGGGCCTTCTCCGATAATATCTCCCCAGCCAACTCTGATTATCGACCAGAGCCGCTGCGTTCGGCGTTATTTATCGCCGATACGAGCCGTCATCTATTTCACCGAGGTCCGTGTGAGTCTTGCAAGCATCCCTACCCATTTCCGACACCGTGACCGTGCGGACCGGCAAATTCCAACACAGCATACTCGCGATTTGGCTATAACAGCTAGTAACATTGTCGTCCGGTTGGCGTTCCGCTACGGTTGCTTCGGTAAATCTCCGCGGTTACCGGGCAATTTAAATATTTTAACCAGCACCGAAACTTGTTCGTTCGAAATGACTAATTTCACTAGGGGTTGATCGCTACAGCGGGTTGCTCCTCACCTGGGCAATTTAGTTATGACAACGGCCCGTACTATTCACCGTGTGACGCCTCGCCGGGTGTGTTACCTTATCCACGGTCCGCGGTGGTTGCCGGAAGCGCAGCGGCTAAATTTTATGACGTGTCATTAACTAAGGCACGACCAACGCTGTGACGAAATCTATGATCTCCGGTCCGTTCAAACTCGCCCATCGTAAAACTCCCACAAGCGGCTTTCGCGGAACTCGCTATTCAGCAGCGACACCGAGTGAGGCAGTCAGACCGACTCTCAGTAGCAAAATCGCGCGGAAATCCTATGGCTCCCGGTAGCAAGAAACGCCACAAAGGACAACAACGCGGGCGTGCCGTTGATAACGACGCCGTTAATGACGTGCGTGACCTAGTCGGACAAGAGCCACTGCGTCGCGACTTACTCATTGAGTATCTCCATCTCATTCAAGACCAGTATCGATGCATTAGCGCTGACCATTGTGTTGCCCTGGCCCACGAACTGAAGATCGCGACGACAGAAGTTTATGAAGTGGCGACGTTTTATCATCATTTTGACGTCGTCAAAGATAACCACGCACCGCCACCTGAAGTTACCGTCCGTGTTTGCGACTCCATAAGTTGTTCATTATTTGGTTCCGATGCGCTCGTTACATCCTTGTCGAGCCTTGATGATAATGTCCGCATTCAACGCGTTCCCTGTGTCGGCCGATGTGCGGGCGCGCCTGTGGCGGTCGTCGGCAACAACGCAC
>CAWLAW010000024.1:0-12917 GCA_963854885.1 Gammaproteobacteria bacterium
CCCGGTCAATCTGGTCAAGTTGCGCGCGCCGCAATACCCCCTTTTGGTGGATTGCCTAGAGGCGGCGACATCGGTGGGTTGTTCGGCTTAAATCTAGCCGCCGCTTTGGGCTTCGGTTTGCGAGATCGAGAATCTCTACCGCCGAGCATTATTGATTTATATCCCTGGGCTAAAATTTCGGACACAGGCACAATGCCAGGAGCAGAATCGCCGCCCAACAAGCGACTGTGATGGCGCACTGGAGTGTTCTACACTCGAGTGCAACGATTGACACTAATCTTGGAGAGAACTAAAGATGTCGCGTATTTTCGCGCTAGTCATTGTTGGCCTGTTCCTCCCAGGCTGCGATCAAGCAGATTCTGCCACCGACTCTCAGCTCACTACCGAAGTGGTTCACAAAGCAGAAGCATCGCCGATGTCCGGCGATGTCGGCCGAACGATTACCGTTTATAAGTCAGCGACTTGCGGATGTTGTGTTAAGTGGGCGAATCACCTCGAGGAAAACGGCTTCCGGGTCGTGCTTCACGATATCGAGGAACTCGACAAAATCAAACGCAAATATTCGGTGCCCGCGGACATGCGTTCATGCCACACGGCGACGATAGGCGAATACGTTATTGAAGGGCACGTCCCGGCCAGTGATATCGAAGAACTGCTGCTAAGGAGGCCGTCGCAAAGGCTCCTTGCCGTTCCCGGCATGCCGTTAGGTTCGCCGGGCATGGAACACCCGAATGGATCGATGCCATACGAATCGCTGCTCGTAGCGGAAGACGGTAGCGTCACGGTTTTCGAGCGTCACGCTCCGAATCGATGATCGGTGGTGCACACAGTGCCATTTCTGGCTAACGTGTTGATGTCGCTACGTTCAACTTTTTTATACGACCTATTCGAATCTACGTTCAGATCCCCTAATCTTAGTTAGGCGGAAAAATGAACCTTAAAGCAGTTGGTATTTTTGCCGAAATCGTTGCGGCAGTAGCGGTAGTTATCTCACTTGTCTACCTAGCCATTCAGGTGCGGGAAGGGTCAAACCAAAGCGCAGCAGCTACAAGCTCGAACATCATGAATGAGTTCAATAGGATGCAAGAGATCATGCTCTCTAATCCGCAAATTCCAGAACTCTTTGGGAAGTTAGAAACGAATTCCTAACTTGATGTTACCGATAACGTACTTCTAGAAATTATTGGGAGAAGATACTGCGTCCTCTGGTGGGAGGTGCAAACAGCATACGATCGGAAGCTGCTAGACGAAGTCGTGTTCAAGACATTCTGTCAAGACGTCGATCGAATAGTGCGTCAATATCCGATACTTGGTCTGAAAATGAGGACGGTGATGGAGGAGTATCCGTTGGCGAATAACATTGAAATACATGCGCCTTTGTTCCGATCGCCATGAACAAAACTCCACTTCGGTTAACAAGTGAAGTACTACACGCACCTCAGCGAGTGCCGCAACCGACCCTTACAGCATGCTTTCGTCGCTGCCGCTTCAGTCCGCTGCTATCAAGCGCACATTATCGCGACGTTAGATTGAAATGAGTGTTTTAACCTACGTCGCGAAGGAAGAGATTGAGACGCCCCGAGCAGCTGCGCAGTTTCGTCCTTGGGTTAACGATAAGATAAAAACCATCTCGGTCACTAAGCAAGGGCGCCGAGCTGCGCGATCCTGGGTTGGTGAAGCTTTTCGTTCAGGGAAAAGAAAAAAACAATCTGGAACAATCTGGGACACCCACGAAATTGACGAGTAGAGATTCGACGCGTACGAGGTTGCGTCGTAGGCTCGTCCTCACCGACAAGATCCGCGGGTAACGCAACGGACGGTTCGCAGCGAACCGGGTTCGAGATTCAGTATTTTTAGTGGGTGTCCTGAAAGGCAGTTGTTCTGAAAGGCAGTTGTTTTCGACCTCGGCGAACTTGTTCAACAGTACGCCTAGACGTAAGAATTGCTTGGGGAGTTGTTCGCCGCCGTAAACAAGTTGACACATAACCACTCGATGGTCCTGCAATAGGTTTCTTTTAAATAGGTCCGTGAGAATTAATGACCCCACGCGCGCAGTTAAGCTAACTGGCATTGCGCGATTTGCCTAAAGCATCTGGCAACGCATCGCAGATTCAATGTTTTCTATACCAATTTCCCAATTCGAATCGTTAAATTCGCCCTCGCTGTCACCCGTTCCGAGACGATCAGGAATAAGAACCTCGGCACCGCTAGCGGCAAGGTGGGTTGCCGCTAGGACGAGAATACGTCGACATTTATTGAGTTCTTCAGCAAATGGCCGCAACCCCAGAACACTCAACTTGGGGCGCGCGATGCCGCGAGAGTGATGTACGCAAAACACACGACCATAGGCGGTGTCGAGGAACAGCGGCGGGGATCGGAAACGGCACTAACTAGCACTCCAATTGAAGGGTTTTACGCCGCCGTTTTAGCGGCGATGAACTGGATTAAGGTATAGACTGTTGTGAAAATTTCCGCATTAATATCGTCGTCCTCAATCGCAATACCATATGGCTCTTCGAGCGCCGAGAGTATCGACCCGACCGCCATTGAATCGAATTCAGGTAAAGATCTCAGTAATTCCGTTTCCGCGGACATCGTTACTACGCGCTCCCCAAACACAAATACGGGGCTTAGGACCTGAGTGAAATCTGTAGCGAACATACGAGATGTACCTATATCATTGGTTCGCTTCATAGCGTCTTGTTTGAGTGATCGATATAGGGAAGCGTCGGATACACTGCGTTACCGGCAGGACACTCCACTCGGTTGTAATATTTTGTGAATAGGAGCGCGATTTGGCAATGGGCAACTGAATTTTAGTGGAAGATCTCGTTCGACTTTGACGGCTGGATGTCGGACAAGACGCTGCTTCTCCAGCATCGTCTCAGTGCGTCGATTCGGCGACTTTTGCGGTATACAATTGTGCCTGTTATCGGTTAGACGAATCGATAAAGGGCGCACTGATTTTCGGAATAATATTTTATGTGGTTCACTTGCGGCTGGGTAAGCGCTCATAGCACGGAGGGTAATTTCGCGAGTACTCTTGATGCGACGATTCGAAACGACGAATTGCCGGCCACCCCGGTAACGATCCGTCATGTCGGCAAGGGTTACGGGCTTTTTGGCGCGGGTAACAATATCGACTCAGCAGAAAACGCGGAGTTCGTCGTCTTGTTGGCGGGTCGCCCGTCCCAAGGGCAGGGGTATCAGCAAATACCCGCAGCCGGATTGCTCCACGGATATTTACAATCCGGGGCAGAATTCTTAAAGCAGCTTCAGGGTTCTTTTCAGTGCGTCGTAATCGATCGAAGGAATCACCGCGCATTGCTCGCGACCGATCGTTTCGGCACGGTGCCCTTGTACTATCAGCATGTTGCGGACTGTTTGGTGTTTTCATCGCGACTAAGTTTGATCAAAAGCTTATCCGTCGAGCCGTTACAGATCGATCCGCAGGCGCTCTACAACTATGTCTTTTTTCATTGTATTCCGAGCCCACGCACGATTTATCGTGGTGTCGCCAAACTCGGACCTGCAAGCACTCTGTCGCTAACGAGCACTGGAACCGATGTATTGACGTATTGGAAGCCCGAATTCCAAGCTACGCAAATATCTAAACAAGCCGTCGATGATGCCGCTGAGGAAGTTCGCAGAGGCATGCGTGCGCCGTCGAGGACGCGACCGTGAAAGGGCAAACCGGTGCTTTCCTCAGCGGCGGTTTAGATAGTACGACGGTCGCGGGTATGTTGAAAACGACGGCCGGGTCGGCGCCTACGTTCACCATAGGATTCGACGAGCCGAAATACGATGAATCGGAATTCGCGCGTATTTCATCGGAGCATTTCGCGACAGACCATAAAGAACTGATTTTGTCACCTGAGTTTGTCAAAGACGCCTTACTCAAAATAACCGAGTACCTCGATGAGCTATTCGGAAATTCTTCTGTGATCCCCACTTATTATTGCGCCGCACTGGCTCGCAAGCATGGTATCGAAACGCTTTTGGCGGGCGACGGGGGTGACGAATTATTTGCCGGTAATACACGATACGTCGATCAAGCCGTATTCGAACGCTACGATGCGATACCTGGAGTCGTACGTCGAGCCCTCGATGTGGGCTATGCCGTCGCCCCGATTTTGCAGAAAACTCCAATAGCACGAAAAGGCTACGGGTACATTTCAAAAGCAAAAATGGGTCTGCCAGATCGCCTCCAAGCGTACAATTTTCTGAATCAATTTTCGCCTGAATCCGTGTTTAACGAAACGCTATTAGGCAAGGTGGATCAAGCTGAACCGTGGGATCAATGGCGCAGCCGTTATAACGAACTAGAGGGCGCAACTTCCTTGCAACGGATGCTTTACTTGGACTGGAAATTCACGCTCGCTGACAACGATATCGTAAAGGTCTCTAACATGTGTGCGCTCGCCGGAGTCAACGTCGAATATCCGATGCTGGATCAACGCGTTGTCGACGCTTCGCTCAAGGTAGACAGTGAGAGCATGCTTTTAGACGGGGAGCTGCGCGGGTTCTATAAACACGCTTGGCGTGATTTCCTGCCCCAGTCTGTGTTCACAAAATCAAAACATGGCTTCGGCTTGCCGTTTGGAGTGTGGATGCAGAAAAACCCCGGATTACGCGAGCTGGTCGCCAGCGCCTTCGATTCAATGCGGGCGCGCGAAATATTCGATGTCGAGTTTCTCGATACCGCGTTGCGCATGCACGACACTGATTCACCAGGGTACTACGGCGAACTTGTATGGATAATCATGATAGTGGAGCTGTGGCTTTCGTCCCATGAATAAACACACTACGGTTTCGTGATTTGCTTGAACTAGATAATCCCGCGTCTGCGCGCATCGACCGTGCGTTACTCACGATGGCAGCGCTTCCAGAAGTGATTAACGGAGCGGTTCGGCCTCAAGATAGGCCGGTGCCTGCAGATGCGCGAGTTCGCCGATGGCGTCCGCCATGTCGTGAAGTTTGAGCGCACTTACGGGAGCCGCTTGAAGCCTTCTGGGAGTTCGGCGAATGGTGCGCCGTTACGCAACGCATCGGGCTTGCGTTGCACCACCGCCAAATAATGACATCAGTCGTATAGCACTTGCGCCATTCGGTCATGGCCTTGAGCAAATGATCGTGGATGTTCAACGACTGGATGCCCTTCACCAGCAACAACGAGTCGGTCCGCGTAGACGCGTAAACTCACCGCGTGGTTTGCGAACGCCGCGGGCACGCTTTAACGATTGCGTTCGAACGCAATCAGACACGTTGGCGAGAAATGTAACCTAGCCAAAGACTGTAACGTCGCTGAGCTCTGTCTCAATTGAATTATTGCGTTCAATTTATAGATCGAAGGTTTATTGCTAGCCGATCTGCAATTACCGCCGCCCGAGTTTAACGATCGTTCGAACGTCCGTTTATATTGAGGCTAGCGGAATCCGGTCTAACGCCGTCAATAAGATCGAATTCCGACCAAAAAAACTAAGCTATCGCTCTCGAGTTCATTGTTCGATATCGGTTCGCGAACCCGGCGCCGGCGGTTCCTCAACAGGTCCGGCGAAACACTGCGCTACCGCCATCCATTTAGTCGCTGTTTCTCCAACAACTCGAAGTCCTACTTCGGCGACGTTGCGTCCCTGCGTAACGACCTGGCAAAAATCGAGTGCCGGACCGCTAATTTTGTTTTCTATCGACTCGTCATTCCAACGCCATATTTCCCCGGATGGCGCGACTAACTCGACAAACGGCGCCGGCCCCGGTGGCTCGATTCCGCGATTGGCAAACGTCCATCCGAATGTGTTGACTCCGAGCACCGCGATGTGGCGGATGCGATCCGTTGTGGCGCGATTAACTTGCGCCATGTCATACACATCTTGCCCATGCGCCCAAGTTTCCATCAATCGCGCGGTCGCTGCGGAGCGAATGCTCATATCGGGACCGACCCACTTCATCCGCGCTTTCGCGTCGGCTTCATGAAACAAGTCGCACAGTTGATTGAACCGCGTATGCCATTGGCCAAGTAAATTACTGCCGTTCCCCAGCGATTCATCGAGATACTCGGCGCCAGTACTCTTAGTACCTTGTGCGCGAGCATCGAGTCGTTTTGCCATCACTACGCCAAAGCGCTCTGGATCAGTCAGCGAAAGAATATTTAACCAATCGCCGACAGTAAGATGGGTCAACACATCTTCGGCGGTCCACGCTTTAAACGGTGTCGGTCGAGTCCAATCCGAGTCAGTAAGTGTCGCAAGGTATTCGTGTAGTTCGTTGCCTTCGTTTCTGAGATCGTTAGCTAGCGCGCGCATAACCATGTTGCTTCTCCATCGGCATTGAAAATTATTCAACGAGCACGTTAGCCGAAAATTCGCCTAGAATCGACTCAACCGCGAGGCGAAGCACGCTACCGTAACGTCGGATGATTGTTGCCATCATCGAAATTCCAAAACTTAGTTTAAAATTTCCTTTACCCTACGTGTACAGCGCGTAGACGGTCTCGACCGTATTTAGCGGATCGTCGAATTAGGGAATCACCCGGATTGTTAGAGAGATTGAATTGAACCAGCCTGCGGCCAGCGAATCACATCCAGCACCGAGTGAGTTGATGAAATGGTATGTCGTTGGCGTCTTGATGCTGGTGTACGTCTTTAACTTTGTCGATCGCCAGATAATTTCTGTTCTTCAAGAACCGATGCGAGCCGAGCTAGGCTTGAGCGACACCCAACTCGGCCTAATCCAAGGCCTAACGTTCGCCTTATTCTACGTATCGATGGGGATCCCTCTCGCGCGCTGGGCTGATGTCGGGGTGCGGCGAGATGTCGTTGCCTTATCGGTCGGGGTGTGGAGCATTATGACAGCGCTGTGCGGCGTGGCGCAGAATTTTACGCAATTATTAATGGCTCGGGTTGGGGTTGGAATCGGTGAAGCGGGTGGTAGCCCGCCATCACATTCGATCATTTCGGATCTGTTTCCACCCGGTCGGCGCGCGCTGCCTTTGTCTATTTATTCAACTGGGATCACCTTTGGCGTGTTTCTCGCTTACGTCTTTGGTGCGTGGATTAGCGACAATTTCGGTTGGCGGCCGGTGTTCATCGCACTCGGGGTCCCAGGGGTGTTACTCGCCTTGCTAGTCCGATTTACCGTCACTGAACCGTTACGCGGGCGCTACGACCCGCCCGGCGCCGATCGTAATCCGCCAGCGATGCTAACGGTAATAAAAACGCTATTTCGTACCCGTACATTTGTTCATTTATCGATCGCGGCCGCGTTACATGCATTTGTTGGCTACGGGCTGTCCGCTTTCTTAGTCTCGTTTTACGTGCGAAGTTACTCGATTCCGATCAACGAGATCAGTACCGTCGCATTACCGCTCGGATTCGTTATCGGCATTGCTGGTGCGATTGGTGGATTTGCAGGTGGGTACTTAGGCGACCGACTCAGTCGCCGCGATCCCCGCTGGGCGATGTGGGTGCCGGCAATTGCGAACATATTAGCTGTGCCGTGCGGCGCAGCTGCAATTCTCAGTCGCGACTTCCACACCTCACTGCTGCTCTATAGCTTGCCGTTGATGTTTGCCTATATGTACCTCGGCCCAACCTTGGCCACGACACATGCGCTCGTAGCGCCACGCATGCGCGCGCTAGCTTCTGCTGTCTTGTTTTTTATCGTTAATCTTATCGGCTTAGGCTTGGGTCCAACGATAGTCGGCATGATCAGCGATGCGCTGAGTCCACAGTATGGGGCAGATGGACTACGTTACGCACTCGTACTCACTGTGTTCGTTAACGTTTGGAGTGCTGCCCAATATTACATTGCGTCGCGGCACTTGAAACGCGACCTCGCCGCCGCGGCAATTTAAGCGAGCAATGCTCGATGCCACCGAGATTTACACTGCCGCGTTTCAATGAGACAGTGAACCATTGTTCAGCCGGCGGAGCACGGTGTTAAACAGCAGCTTATATCTCACCGCACTCGTTTCTTTAGGCATCGCTTGGGCATGACCCTGCCTCGGTTTCACGTACATCAGATTTAACAGATACTTTCTGATGAACGGAGAACACAATGAGCAAGAAACAACACGTACCAAGTCGCCAGTATACGGATGAATTCAAAGTCGAGGCGGTGCGGTTAGCTGAGTCAGTCGGGGCTGGACGGGCTGCTAAAAGACTGGGGATCCCCGATTCGAGCATATGGAACTGGGTGCGGCTGCACCGCACTGGCAAGCTCAAGGCGATGCGAACAACAAGCGGGCAGACGAAACCAGGGGTTCGCGATTTAGAAGTGGAAAACGAACGGCTACGCCGGGAGTTGGCGAACACCAAGATGGACCTTGATATTGTAAAAAAAGCGGCGGCGTTCTTCGCGAAAGAGTCGCGGTGAAGTACGCCTGGATAACGTCATACCGCGATACATTTCCCGTGGCACGTTTATGTCGTTCGCTAGGCGTCTCACGCTCTGGATATTGCCAATGGCGCAATCGACCGAGTAGCGAGCGCGCATTGTAGAACAGCTTCGAAGTAGCGGTCAGCTTGTCGGTCACGAGCGCATCAGGCAAAGCCTGTTGCGTCAGGGGCTGCGTCCTGTCTACAAGCGCCCCTACAGAGTCACGACGAACTCTGAGCACGGTGAGCCTATCGCACCCAACCTACTCAAGCGTCGCTTTGATGATTGGCAGCCCAACCAGGCCTGGGTCGCCGACGTCACTTACATCCATACACGCCAGGGCTGGCTTTATCTGGCTATTGTCCTTGACTTGGCAACGCGCAAAATCGTTGGCTGGTCGATGAGCGAGCGCATGAAGGCCGGGCTGGTGTGTGACGCGCTGACAATGGCCTACATGCAATGCCGTCCGGGTGTCGGGTTAATTATGCACACCGATCGTGGGAGCCAATATGCCAGTAAGAAATATCGTAAGCTGATCAGCGACTACGGCATGATGGCATCGATGAGTCGCAAGGCTAATTGCTGGGATAACGCGGTGGCTGAAAGCTTCTTCAAGACGCTCAAAGTCGAGCGCGTGTACCGACAGACCTATGCCACCAGGGATCACGCGAGGATCGACATCGTCAATTGGATAGAAGGGTTCTACAATCGCTACAGACTTCATTCATCGATCGGATTTCGATCCCCGGTCGATGCGGAAGCCAGCCTCATGGCTGCATAGGTTGCTGTACGTGGAAATGAGGCAAGGTCAGCATTCGTGCGGGCGGATCCGGAATCGAACACTTCGCGCGCGCTGGCGGTTGGATTGGCAATGGTCGGTCTAGCCGTTATTGGATCGAATCTCAGATTAGAAATGTCGCAAGCTGGGCCGTTACCGAGATGGGCTAGCTTGCTGATCATTCCTGAGTTGTTTGCGTTTTTGGCATTTTTTGAATGGGTACGTTTGGTGCGTCTCACGATTCCGTCTGGCGATCTGCGCACAACCTTTGGCGACAAAACATTACGCATCGCGCAGGGGCTCGTGATCTTTTATGGGCTGAACGCCATATTTCATTCCGAACTTTTTTTGAGTCAATTTTTCGGTGGGGTCAGCAGCCCGGCCGACTGGTCAATGCGCGTTATCTTGCTCTTCGCCGCACCCGTGAGTCTCGCCATGTTGCTGTGGGCCGCATCAATCGTGTTGTGTTTAAATCGTCGTCCTGATCCGGCCGAGCGAGTGCGCTTGGTCGCATTTCTAATTGCCTGTCCGGTAATCGCAGCGGGCATCGTTTTACCGCGATCGATCGCGCCGATAAGTACGGTTCTCGGCTTAATAATGCTACTCGCTGGGGCCATGCGGCACGCGCAATTGCGCGGCCGCCGAGGATTGTTTATGCGCCGATTTCTGTCGCCGCAAGTGGCCGCACTAGTCAATCGCGAAGGATTGCACGCGGCGATGCGTGAAGATTGCCACGAATTATCGATTGTGTGCTGCGACCTGCGCGGCTTCACCGCATTTGCCGGCGGCCACTCCTCGGGCGAAGTGTTGAAGTTACTGCGCGAATATTACGACGCCGTGGGTGATGCGGCCGTCGAAGTCGAAGGCACAATCAAGGATTATGCCGGCGACGGCGTGTTAATTTTGATCGGTGCGCCAATGCGTATGGATGATCACGCGGCGCGGGCGGTAAGATTAGCGGCGCGCGTTCGCGCAGCAGTCACTGAGATCATTCAGCGATGGAGCAGCGACGAATATCCACTTGGGATCGGCGTTGGGGTCGCGAGCGGATTAGTCACTGTGGGGGTTATTGGTGGCGAAGGACGGCTCGAATATGCAGCGGTTGGCCAACCAGTCAATCTCGCCTCACGGCTTTGCGATCAAGCAGCTGCGCAAGATGTCCTGATTGATCCCCACACCTTAAAACTCATTGGCGACGACTCGAATCCCGGATTCGAACCGCGTGATCCTTTACCGCTTAAGGGGTTTCCCGAACCCGTCGCGCCATTTAATTTACGCTTAACCCAAGCGTAAACGCTAGCGGTCTATTGCGCGTCTTGCTTTAATCGAGGCATGACATCCTGAGCGAACAATTCCATGCTTCGACGGGTTCCTTCGACCGGCGCACCGGGCAAGATCCCCATCATGACAAGATGCGTACATGGCGATCGCTTAAGTAAATCGCGCAGCCCGTCGTAAACAAAATCCGCCGTCCCGATAAATGCCGTCTCACCATAAAACTGGCAGGCCTGATCTTGGCGTAATTCTTCCGGGCTCGGGATCGAACGCGAATCCTGGTCGTCATTGTTGCTGTCACCCGCTTCGACTGCCCAATCAAAATACAATTGTAAAAGATGACTTACTCCGTCGGCTACATCATTCCACGCTTGCTCTTTCGACTCCGAAACGTAAACGAGAACGAGTTGGCTGACATCGTAATCGTCCGGGTTACGATCGTGCCGTTTCAGCGCGTCACGATATTTCAACCGATGCTCAGCCGACACACCAGCCAGATGACATCCCATCCGCGCGGCACGATCCAGCGCTTTATCGCCTCGCGCGCCGACCCACAATGGCAGAGGATCTTGCTGCGCGGGCGGCATAATGTGCGCCTCTTTCAGATTATGAAATTTTCCTTCAAAACTAACGGTTTCTCCGTCCAGCAGTTGCCGCAAGAGCGGTAATTGCTCGTTAAATCGGGCGCCGCGCTCGCGCGGCGAAATGCCCATGCCGTCGAACTCACCGACGCGGTAGCCGAGCCCAACCCCAATATCCAAACGTCCGTTAGATATGACGTCTGCCGTCGCAATGTCTTCCGCTAACGTGACCGTTTGATGCAAGGGCAATAGCAAAACGAAAGTACCGATACGCACGGTCGTTGTTTGCGCTGCAATCGCGGTTGCGATAGGCATTAATGACGGTGAATAACCATCATCAATGAAGTGATGTTCGGTTAACCACACATGGTCGAGCCCGAGTTCTTCGGAGTAAACGCAAAGCTCGAGATCTTGTCGATATAAATCGGCCCACGAGCGTCGGTTAAAGGCCGGATTTCGAAACGGAAACAGGAAGCCGCAATCAATGCTCATAGGTTGTCCTTTTACGGGGCTTTACATCGGAAAAATAATTTAGGTGACCGGTGCGGGCGATACCCGCACCGGGTCGAACTTATAACGTGTCGGCGAAACTCTTGATGTTACCAATCGTCGCCAAATACACATCTGGCAGCGAGTCCCGCAACAAACAGTCACCGGCATGGCAAGTGCCGTTCACGGTTCGGCCAACTGCTGGAACGCCGGCTTGCAAGAGCTTATGAAAAAAAGCTAAGCCCTCGTCGCGTAACGGATCGAGTTCGTTCACCGAAATCACATGAGGCGGTAAACCTGCAAGGTCGGCGTTCGTCGCAACATACGGCCAACACAAGGGATCGCTACTGTTTGCACCCTCGGGATCGTAGAGTTTCGCCAATGCCCCCATCGAGCTCACATTCAGGAAGTAATTATCGTTTTCGAATAAGGACGGCAATGCGGTGCTTTTTTCCGCCCACTCGTTAGAAATATACGGGCACTGAGCGTAGATGCCATCGATTTTGTCGATCCAGCCTTCCTTATTCGCTTTAAGGCCAGTTGCGATCGATAAATTGCCGCCGCCGGATTCACCCGATACAACGATTTTCGATATCCCAAGGGAATCACGATTGTCGTGCACCCATTGCACTGCACTCGCGCAATCATTTAGGCCCGCAGGAAACGGATGGTTACCCAGCTCACCACCACCGTTGCGGAACTCGACCCCAACCGCAATCATTCCGGCCTGCGCGAGTTCGTCGCGCCAGCGGACATAATTAGGTCCGGAACCCTTTAGCAACACCATGCCACCGCCGTGCGTGTGCACGATGCACGGCAACGGTCCTGTATCGCCGTCCGGTCGATGGATGTAGAGCGCAATATCGTTCCCATCCACGCCCTTAATAATTTCTGTTCGTGATGTAACGCCGGATACCGGCGCTACGGCGCCGCACAAGGCACCGCCTACCATTTCGAATCCCGCTTCTGCCGCGGTGCAGTAAGCGTATAGATCATCCATCGATGAATTCGCATCAACGCCCGCAGGCGGCGGCGTTCGATCGAGACCAAACTGTGCGAGTGCAGCGATCATGCGTGGATCGGCGCGCGGGTCGTCTTTCATTTCCATCTGCGGGTCGCCGAGTTGGCCTGGAAGTTGTGGGATTGGGGCTGCTGACATTTTATTATTCCTCTCTCTGTGGGACGGTTATCATGCCTTTAATATCTGGCGGTTGCGAGGTAGCTGTCAATCTTGTTTGCGAGTGGCAATTGCGAGTCAAAAGTCCGCTTGTTCGATTCCATCGCGCGCCGCTAATAGCCACAGATTGTGCCGGAAAACCTCAACCTTGGACGCCGAAAACCTAGGCTAAACTGCGAGGCGCGATTCCGCTACTATAGTGACGAGTAACATCAACTGTTGTGAAAAGTATTAAATCGAA
>CAWLAW010000025.1:0-12856 GCA_963854885.1 Gammaproteobacteria bacterium
GAGGCCGCATCAGCACCGACAGACGCGATCAGAATTGTGCCGCGTAAGCCGCTCATCGATAGCACGTCACTGGCTCGGGTAAAGCTCGCTCCAGTGGCCCCGCCTCCGATCGACGCACCGTCCCCAAATAGGTTCCAGTTTGTCGGACCGCTAGTCGAAGCGGTGTGGTCGAATTGATAACTATCGAGCGTTAGCGCGAGCCCTGGTTCTAGGTTGAGTTCGAATCGCAGAGAATTTCCAGCGACAAAAGATCGCGCAGCTAATGAGCGTCCAGTACTCGGTTGACCAGAAAAATCTGTCAGCGAATCGCGCTCGTCGAACCACGGCGAAGCCGTTAGGCCAAGGCGACCAGATTGCGCGAGATTCTCGAATTCACCTTGAGTGTCCTCAAAGTCGAACTCGATGACGAACGAGCTGGCAGATGCCGTGACGCAGGTAAAAATTAGCACAGCGGTAACAGCTGCGCGCATTGATGGGGTTACAAACAGTTTTGTGTACATTCCATGTACCTCCTCTTCCATGAGTGAGACAGTTAAAACCAGTGCATTTGAGTCATTCAAATGCATCCTGGAGTAACAATTCTTACCCTATCAGGTATTTATTTCAAGAACCGATTAAACTACACACGGATCGTTTTAACGACCTCGTTAAATTTCCGATTTTCACCAACAGCGATTGGCTAGACGGCCGAAAACTTCGATGGCAGAACAAGAGCTACGCAATTCCCTCAAGGCGGGTCACGAGCTGCATTGGTATCGGATAAAAAGCGTCCTTGGCCAAGGTGGGTTTGGAATTACCTATTTGGCCCACGATCCAAACCTCGATCAACTCGTCGCCATCAAAGAATACTTGCCGATGGATTTGGCTGTGCGCGACGGTGATAACTCCGTTTACCCGGCATCGTCAGCGAACGGCGAAAGGTACCAATGGGGCCTCGACCGATTTATTTCTGAAGCGCGAACGCTGGCAAAATTTAAACATGCGGCCATTGTTCGGGTCCTGAGCGTTTTCGAAGAAAATAATACCGCCTATATGGTGATGGAGTACGAGCACGGCGAAAGTCTGCAATTTATTCTCGATGGCCGTAAAACGTTGACCGAAGACGAATTGATTCCGATCCTCGCGCCGTTGCTGGACGGCCTGGAACTCATTCATGGCACCGGGTTTATTCACCGAGATATAAAACCCGCGAACATCTATATCAGGGATGACAAAAGTCCCGTGTTACTGGATTTTGGTTCGGCTCGGCAGGCACTCGGCGAACAGACAAAATCGCTAACTAGCATTGTCTCCCCGGGCTACGCCCCGTTTGAGCAGTATTATTCAAAGAGCGATCGACAAGGGCCATGGACCGATATTTATTCCTTGGCGGCAACCATGTACCGCTCGATATCTGGCGTTATGCCAATGGATGCGATCGATCGCAGCGAAGCGATATTGAAGGCGGAGCGCGATGTGTTCGTCTCTGCGCGTGAGATAGGCGAAGGGCGTTATTCAGTTAACTTTATGCGCGCCCTTGATCACGCCCTGTCTTTTAATGAGAAGAAGCGACCGCAAACCGTCGCTGAATGGCGCGCTGAACTCGGCATCGAGGCAAGAAATTCATTGTTGATTTCCCAGCCGCTGCCACCGGCCGGTCCGAGTAAGACGGTCTTCGAGCCCCAGCCGATTGCGGCCAGTGAAATCGAGACCCGGGTAGCGGATTCAGCCTTTCCGGGTGTGCAAAACATTGACGCCGTTACAGCCCCTGGTACTGCGATACCGAATGCGGATCCGTTCCCGCAAACCGTTGTGCCAGGTGCGAAATCGACGCTACAGAAGAAAATTTTGATCGGCGTTGCGCTGTGCATCGGCTTGTTTGTAGCGGTTGCGTTCTGGATTCAGTCATCCCCGTCACAGGACCCGCAATCTCTGCGCGGCAGACTCGCATCTATTACCTCCGACTTCTCAGGCAACAGTCTCGAGCGTTTAGTTTCGCGCGGCGACCGTGCGTTATCCGCTGGTCGACTCTTTGATCCCTTATTTGGGAGCGCCATCGACTATTATCGCCGCGCTATAAAAATTGATCCCACGCACGAAGCCGCGCTCCAAGGGATCGCTCTGATTTCCGCACAAATGTTGCCGGCGGTCGAGTCTGCAATTGAAGATGGCGATCTGGAACGAGCTGGAAAGTTACTCGAGATATTGCGCAGTTTGCCAGCGCACCGTGAGCTGCTCGCGAACCTGGAACAGGAATACGCCTTGGCCCGGGCGAGTCTCGCCGCAGACGCCGTTCAAACCGATCGGATCCAAGAGTTTCTTAACGAGGCGGCGACGGATGTCGCAGAAGGAAGATTGCTATCACCGAGCGGAAATAATGCCTTGTTACGTTATCGAACGGTTCAATTGTTGGACCCAGAAAACACTGCGGCCAAAAATGGAATAACGGCGATTGTGGCAAGTTTGACTGAGAATTTTGCAGCGGCATTGACCGCGGGCAAGACACCAGTCGCTCGAAAACGTCTCGCCGATCTAAAGCCAATACACAGTGACCGGGAGCAATACAAATCTCTCGTCGCGCAACTCGATAACGCCCAAAAGCGGAACGCCGAATTGGCAAAGCAAGAAACACAGGTTGCAGAGTTAATTCGGTTGGCCGCAGCAGATCTTAAGGCAAATCGACTCTCTACCCCAGCGTCAGGGAACGCACTTGACCGATATAACCAAGTATTAGCGATTGATCAAAAAAATAGTGATGCAGCTGCCGGGTTAAAGAATATTGGAGACCGTTATGTTGTGCTTGCGCGTTCGGCAATACGCAATCAGCAATTTAGCGGTGCGAAAGATTACATAGCGCGCGCCAGGGTGCTAGAAGTCGCAAAGGCCACGATTGCGCAACTATCTGCCCAGATTGCGACAGCTCAAGCTAGTAAAGACAACATCGCGCGGTCGCTTACTCAAGAAAGGGAACGTTTAGCGCTGCAGGCAAAACAACAACTCGACAAAGACCGCCTGCGGCAAGAACTCGATGCAGCAAAAAATGCTGCAGCACAGGAGAAGCGCAGACGTCAAGAAGCAGAAGCCAAGCGGTTATTCGAAATCGGACAAGCGAAGCAGAAAACGGTCGTCGCGAATAAGCGATCCGCAAGCGATCGCGCTCAACGTTCAACGTTAGTTATTGAGTTCGACGGGGTTGGCGGCCAGACCGAACTTTACGGCTTAATGCAGGATGAAGTTCGCGCAGATATGGAAAATCGTTTGCGCGCACTGGGCTATAACATTGTGCTTCACCATGAGGCGAATCGTTCTTCGTTAACGCGATTATTTATTGTCCGATTCCGAGCCAACTTGAATTCCGCTTCCGGCGTATTCTCCTACTCCGCATCGCTGGCTCTCTATCCTAACGTCCCTGTAACGGCCAATAGTATTGCAAAATCAGGTATGAATCCGGTCTGGACAAAAGGCGTTAGCGGCGTCGCAGTTCAAATGCAATTGCGTCGAGTCCGCGACCAGTATCAGCAAATTATGCGTTTGTTTTCTCAACAAGTCGGGCAGGCGCCGGGGCGATTGTAAAGTTAAATCCGGCACTATTGTCCGATCATCACATAGTGCGGGATTTAGTGACCGTCGTTAAAATTTACTAATAACCCGGCGGGGCCGGTTTCAATACGATGCACGAGTTCGGCTTGTCGATTAATTCCGGTTTTGTGAAACACATGTTTCAAGTGTGTGCGGGCCGTGTTGATTGAAATCTCCAACTGTTTCGCGGCTGTGTCCAAGGTAGAACCCCCAACTAACAACTGCACTATTTTGCCTTCGGTTTGCGTTAAGCCGTATAGACGTGTGAGCACATCGTGAGAAACGTGGCGTTCGACACTCGCATCGAATAGATAAAGAATGACACAAGCGGCCTCATCTGAACGTAAGCTCGAGGCAACCGGTGTGGCAATGACTTCAACTTGATCGCGAATCATTGGGGCCTTGATGAACATCGCATCACTCTCGTCTTCGATTCCTTCGCGTGCTTTCGTAGCAGCTGAAGCGACCAATTGACGCAATTTTTCGTCGAGTTGCCGATCCCGCGCCGACAGGCGGTTGTTCGTGAAATCCAGGCCGCGGTTGTGTTTAAGGATCTCGCGCGCGTAAACATTCATATGTTGGACGGTCATGTTTTCTGAAACAATCGCAATGCCTACTGGCAGCGCGTTCATCGCAGTTGCTAATGCTTTTGATTGTCCTCCTGCGATCGGTCCGGCTAGCGAAGAGAATTTTAATGCAGCGCCAAAGCTTTGGCCTTGCATGTCGCGTAGCGGGGTCAATAAGTCTACCTCGCCGAGACCCGGCGTCTCTTCGTTGCGCAGTAATTGCTCCTCGATTCCCAAGGTGATCACTTTGTGCACCATGGCGTTCGCAACCGCCTGTTCAATACCGTAAATATCGGCCAATACCTCTGTCAGCGGACTACCAACGATTTGTTTACGCCGCCAGCCAAGTAGTGCTTCAGCTGATTTGCTAACGAAATTTACTCGCCCTTCGACATCGGCTGTAACTACTGCGTCTTTGCTTTGTTCGGCCGGATTCTCGGCAAGTGTGGTCCGTGGGCCGGATTGCATCCCTCGTTCACTGCGCTGAAATAAAGCCAAATCGATCGTCGTTAGGAGGTCTTTCGTCGTAAAAGGTTTATTGATGAAACCGGCGGGGTGCGTTTGGCGCGCGCGGTCCAACAGCTTTTGGTCGACGTACGCGGAAACGTAAATTACGGGAATATCGAGCTGTGTTCGTATTTGGTGCGCAGCTTCAATTCCGTCCATCCCTTCGCCCAATTTTATGTCCATGAGGATCAGGTCGGGTCTGAGTTCTGCGGCTTTCTCAATCGCTTCAAGACCGTCTTTGGCGATTGCCAAACGGCATAGCCTAAGCCTCGTAGTCGCATTTGTAGCGCACCGGCGACTGCGCGCTGATCTTCCACTACGAGAATTTGCTCGCCCGCCATATTGCTGAATACGTCCCTACAGTGGTTGCCCGGGTAAAGGTCAGGACGCGGCAACTGGGCCTATGCATCGATTTTGTCACCCGCGTGGCGTGTATCCTACGCGGATTTTGAGTGCAGCGTTGTGCTATTTACCCTAGAAGGGTTGCACGCCTAAGTTTGAAATTGACCGGACCGCTGGTGAGGCCTAGCGATCGTCGCGAAACTGCTTTTGAAACATTTCGCGACGTTCCTGAGCGTCGACCGTTAACGTTGCAATTGGTCGTGCTCCAAGTCGACCTAGCCCGATTTCCTCGCCGGTTTCTTCGCAGAACCCGTAGTCGCCATCGTCAACTCGCTTTAGGGCTTCTTCAATTTTGCGTAGCAGTTTTCTATAACGGTCGCGCGTCCGCAATTCGAGGATATTGTCGCTTTCTCGGCTTGCCCGTTCTGCCTCGTCGCCAACGTCCCGTGTTTCGGTGCGCAGATGCTCTAAGGTTTCTTGGGACTCGACAATTAATTCATCGCGCCACAATTGTAGTTTCTGCCGAAAGTAGAGTAGATGTTTGGCACCCATATACTCTTCTTTATCCGAAGGCTTATAACCTTCCGGAATCTTCACATCGTCCAAATTAACCATTTTTCGGACGGGTTTGGGTCGCAGCTGCGAAGTAGCAGATGAGGCGCGCGCTTGGCCAACGGTAGATTTCTCCCGCTTCACTTTGATTATTTTCGATGCCTTAGTTGTTGGTACAGGTTTTTTCTTAGCCGGCGTTGCTTTTTTTTCAACGGGCTTCTTTTTCGCGACCTTGGGGGCCGAGGCTTTTTTCTTTGTCACTATTTTCTTTTTTGCGGCCGTTTTTATTGCGGAAGTTTTTTTGTTCGCCGATTTTTTGTTCGAGGACTTTTTGCTAGGTGATTTTTTTTCCGCGGCTTTTTTACTGCTCGCTGCTCTCTTCGTACTTACTTTTTTCGTCACAGCTTTCTTCGTAGCGACCTTTTTAGTCGACTTTTTCTTAGCCACTTTTTTAGTACTCGCCGTTTTTTTCGACGCTTTTGCCTTAGTCTTTGCCTTTGCCACGGTTTCCACCTCTCCCCAGTTCCGTTTTGAAGTCGGGACACGTCCTCTGCGACAGGCAGCCAATGTCGACCGCCCGTAAAGAAACGCGCACATTAATCATTTTCGATTCGGAACGCAACGATTTGGGGGCATAAAACACCACTACCTTGTCCAATTACGAGGGTTCATTTACTGTTCAGGAGAGGGTAAATTGCGGTGGCGATCTGTGTTCGGCAAAATTTCAGCAGGATAAATTTTGACCGCGGGACTCCAGGCTTACGTCTATCGTTCGTTCTAGGCGCCCTAGAGTTCATTAATCTAGGTGAACACCCTATCGACGTATATTATTACGCTCTGAAGCTAGTAGGATTCGAGTTCCATCACTATCGAGCCGGCGTTCAATGGAGTCGCGTCAGATCGCTCTGTACGTCTCGACAGGACCAGGCCGACATTCGGCGCATACCACTCGGTCACCTCGATACCAATAGTCGTTTGGCCAATGTAGCTGCCAATGCTAGTCGTCTTTGCGCCGGCACCGAAAACACGAATGCATTGGGTAAACTTTCCTGCGGGTACCGTGATAACGTCATCAATGCTCTCGATGACGTACTTCATCTCGACCGATTCGTCGATACGAAAAAGGCTCTCCCAGGGGGGGCCAGAGGATTCCAGGGCACTCGTATTCGTCGGTTGTTGCCATGAGGTGCCAATTCGGAGATCTTGAGGTAGGACAATAAGAATCGGCGTTTGCGTTTGGATTTCGCGCGTCCCATTTAGGCGGTAGGCAATCCGGCTTACCCCGCGTTCGTCCACGCGATAGAAAAATTGATGCCCGTTGAAAGTTTGCTTCGTGCTCACCAGGACGCCATCGATTTCTATCGACGGAATGGTTTCAAGCAAATATTTTTGCGTCACCATACCGTCCATCGTGCTTTTATCGACTTTGTAATGCCATTGACGTCCAAGCTCAAGAGGGAAATATGTGGTCTGTGTCTCCGCGCAACTCACCAGCACGGTAATAATCGTGACAGCAACTAGGCGGGTTACGACACGCAAGAGAAGATTTTGGCCAACCATTGATAGGCATCATATCGCCGCCAACGCTAATTGTGGAACCAGTTGAACGTTGAGTAGGTTTTAGCTAACGACAGGTTCGGGCTCGGGTCTTCGATGTAAGGGACCGGGTGCCACTTGTTTACCCAAGCACCCGGTCGTATAGCCTCAGCGCCCTAACTTGGTTGTTTCAATGGAATTTGCACGGCAAGAAACTGAATCCGCCGCTGCCGTTGTACGAGTAGCGGTATCGTAGAGCCAGGCTTTGTCGCGGCGCTAAGTGCCGCGAGCTCGGCGACATTATCAATCGGCTTGTGGTTGAACGAAACGATTACGTCGTTTTGCTGTAGCCCGGCTATTGCTGCCGGTTTTCCGGATTCAACCTGCTCAATTCGTACGCCGTTGTTTATCCCCAGTGCGGCACGATCGTCGCGCGTGATATCGGATGCAACGATCCCGAGTGGCCCCGTCGATTCACTCACTTGCGCAAGGTCGTCATCGACTAGCAGACCGATTGTTATGCTGATTTCTTGCGATTTTTGGTCGCGGATGATGCGCAGCATCGTTTCGACGTTCTCCATCGTAGCCGCAACTAAAGGTGGTAACGCGGCAGAGCGCCCTATTGGGTGACCGGCAAACTCTACGATCACATCTCCCGCCCTGAGCTGCGCCCTATCTGCAGGGCTGTTCTTTTCAACCCGCGAGATGAGGGCGCCTCGAGGGGACTCAAGCCCAAACGAATCTGCGAGTCCTTGGTCGAGATCTTGTATCGCGATGCCTAGCCAACCGCGATCGACCTTGCCGCTAACTTTTAGCCGCTCGGCAACGTTGCTGGCCAAGTTGATCGGGATCGCAAATGACAAGCCCATATATCCGCCCGTGCGGCTGAAGATCTGCGAATTGATACCGATCACCTCGCCTTTTAAGTTGAATAGGGGGCCGCCCGAGTTTCCAGGGTTCACCGCGACATCGGTTTGAATGAACGGCACATAACTATCGTTCGGCAGATTACGTGACACGGCACTGACGATTCCTTGGGTGGCTGTTTGTTCGAGCCCAAACGGCGCGCCAATCGCAAGTACCCATTGGCCCACGTTCAAATCATCAGAATTGCCGAAGCGAGCGGCCGGTAACTGTTGGGCTTCAACCTTTAGCACGGCGATATCGGAATGGGTATCCGCGCCGATGAGCGTTGCGATGAGCTCTCGTTGGTCGTGTAACTGGACGATAATTTCGCTCGCACCTTCAACAACATGAGCGTTGGTCAATATGTACCCGTCGGCCGAAGCTATCACCCCAGACCCGATACCTTGCTGCTGCGGTTGGGAGCCGCGCTGAGGCGGCGCTTGAAACTGACGAAACCGGCGCAGGAATTCCGGTAGCCGCGGGTCCCCCATCGATGGATTCGACGTTGCGCTGGCGGGACTGCGTTTGGTTTGAATATTAACGACCGAGCGGCTCTCATTAACTACCAAGGTTTCGAAATTCGGTAATAGTGAGTCCGCCTGAGCCGACCCAACAGTCAGGACGATCAGCGCCATAACTGTCGAACTGGTGATGGCTGATATCGAGCGTATTGGCTTAAGGATTGGTTTTGTGCGCATTGGACGCCTCCTAGATAGTGTGCGGTGTATCGTTCGGTGTATGACTGCCGAAGGCGCTTTTCGTTACATTACAATTTGGTAATGTTGCCAGCCGCGACCGGCGCGTCGAGTGCGGCGCGGCTAGGTCTTCTCTTCCCCTAAGAAGGTTGGTTTAGTACCATGCGCGCTGCGCGCAATCTCACGGACATTTTAGTATTGCGCGTTTGTAAGGCCTTTGACGGGCTTAATAAGGAGCCGTAGGGGTGAGGAGTTTCTCGATGAATTGGCCGACAATTTCGGTGCTAGTGGCGATTTGTTCGCTAAGCTGGGCAAACGCAGCACTAGCGGCGGATGCTGCAAGAGGGAAGTACTTGGCCGAAACTTGCATGGGTTGCCATGCAGTTAAGGGCTATTACAACGTCTATCCGTCCTACCGAGTCCCTAAATTGGGCGGTCAGGGAGCGAAATATATCGAAAGCGCCTTAAAAGCATACAAAACCGGCGAACGCTTGCACGGCACGATGAATGCGAATGCCGACAATCTATCTAACGAAGATATGGCCGACGTCGGCGCATTTTTCGAAAGTCACGGCGAATAGCGGCTGTCGTTGACGAACTAATATTTCCGGAGCAACTACTGCATGAGAACGGCAAAATCCAACTTTTTCGCACTCTTTCTATTGCTCGCCGCGGCGACAGTCTTTGCGAGCGAATCAGCCACGGACGGCGCATCATTCGACGAAAAATTAAAGGCCTGTGCGGCGTGTCATGGGCAGAACGGCGATACTCCACTGGCCCCGGAATACCCACTACTGGCCGGTCAGTATGAAAGCTATCTTGCCAACTCATTGCGCCAGTATCGTGACGGCCAGCGGACCAATCCGATCATGGCTTTGCAGATGCAGATACTGAACCTCACGGAAGACGATATCGAGGCTTTAGCGAGCCATTTCTCATCGCAAAGCAGCAACTTGCGCAGCCTGGCGGATTAGCGCCAAATATTAACTGTAGGTCGGGCAGCGGTTACTAAGGAATTTTTCGCTCCAAATTCAGCGCGAGACGAAACGATCTGCGCTAATTTGAGAAATGGACCGGTGCGGTTTTGCGACGACGACACACGACATTGATTGAACATATCGGACAAATCGTACTCCAAGTACATTCCTCGTCCGATTCCGTAAAATGGCAGTAATGAAAGGTCTCAATCCCCAACTGTCCGTACCAATTGCCGTCCTCGCAGTTAGCCTCATTGTCGCGGCTTATTTAATTGGTTCGCGACCTCAGGCTCGAGCGAATCCGCCTACCCAAGTCGTCGTTCCGGTCAACGTGATCATCGCGAAAACTGAAACGATCCGGCCGATTTTACGTCTGTACGGTGAGGTGGCACCGGGCCGCGAGGCGGAAATTCGGTCCATGGTCGCAGGACGACTTATCCACCTCGAAACGAGTTTTCGCAGCGGTTCTTATGTAACGCGTGGTGCTGAATTGGCAGTGGTGGATCCATTTGAATACGAGATTGCCGAACGAGAGCAGAGCGCGGATCTTACCGAAGCTGAGGCAAAACTACGTGAGTTGGATTCGGATTTCGCTGCTGAACGACGTTTGCTTAAATTACACGACGAACAGATCGACCTGCGCCAACGCGACCGCGACCGAATCGCCAACCTAGCAAAGAAAAATCAAAGTAGTGAAAAAGCATTGGACGACGCGAAACTCGCGCTAAACACCGTCCGCCAACTGCGTATTCAAGGTGACCAAACTGTCAATTCATTGGCCGCGCGTATCGAACAACAACAAGCAGTCGTCGAACGTCATCGGGCCCAATTAGATCGCGCTAAACGAGATCTTTCAGACACCAAAATTGCCGCGCCTTTCAACGGATTTTTGCAGGATATTGACGTTGCTAACGGCAAACGCGTTAGTGTCGGGGAGAGTATTGGTCGTCTGATCGCCGCAGATGATTTGGAGGTGCGTTTTGAAATCCCGAACGCCGACTATTCACGTTTAGTGGGGAATTCACTACAGAGTTTGAACATTGATCGGCATCCGTTACAAGGCAGAAAAATAGTCGTCGACTGGCGACTCGGCGCGAATAGTTTTACCTATCCTGCGATCATTGAACGCGTTGCTGCGGAAATTGATTCGAGCACAGGAGGGGTAGAATTATTTGCTCGAATTGAGGACGGCCCAAGTGAAATTTTACGTCCGGGGGCGTTTGTCGAAGTCGCAGTACCGGATATTAATTACGAAAACGTTTTTGTATTGCCGGCCGCTGCGGTATCTCGCGACGGCCTTCTTTATGTTGTGGAAGACAACCGACTCATTGCGAAGCAGGTCGAGTCAGTTCGCGAATTCGCCGACAAAGTTTACGTGAGAGGCGAAATCGCCCCAGGTACAACCATAGTCGCCGAACAATTCCCCGATATTGGACCAGGCGTCGCTGTGCGCCCGAAGCGCTAGCGTTGTGTCGCTCGCCCGGATCAATCGATTGACGTAGACGATGCACACCGACACAAATTCAACCGGCATCATCGCGATGTTTGCTAAACACCCGACCGCAGCGAATTTAATCATCGCCTCGATGGTCGTTTGCGGCTTGTACGCGATAACGAACATCAATCGGCAATTTTTCCCTGACTTCGGCATTGACTACGTCACCGTAGATGTCGTCTGGCCGGGCGCTTCGGCGAGAGATGTCGATTCCAATGTTGTACAGGCAATCGAGCCGGAAGTGAGATTTCTGAATGGCGTAAAACGGGTCATCTCGTCTTCCTACGAAGGCGTAGCCCGCGTCTCGATTGAATTTGAGGCAGGCCACAATATGCAAGAGGCGTTGGCGGACGTCGAATCCGCCATAACCCAGTTGCGTACATTGCCGGAGGATTCCGAAGAACCTGAAATTCGGCGCATAATTCGCTACGAGACGATCTCTAAACTCGTCATATCAGGACCATTTCCCGAAAGTTCGCTGAAGGTGATTGCAAAATCACTGCGCGACGAATTGTTGGATTTAGGAATCGACCGAATCGATCTATTCGGCGCGCGCGATGAAGAAATTTGGGTTGATGTAGAACCGGCGGTACTGCGTCGTTTCGATTTAAAGCTTGCCGACATTGCTGCCCGTATCGGCGAATCTTCACAGGACCTGCCGTCCGGTGAAATCGGTGGCGGCGAACAACAAATCAGAAGTCTTGGACTTAAGCGAACGGCGGCCGAAGTTCAACAGATCGAAATCAAGGCAGCACCAGGCGGCGGAAAAGTGCTGCTTAGCGACATAGCCGACGTACATGATGCATTCAAGGACTCCAATCGCGTGGCCTTCCGGCATGGTCAGCCGGCAATCGAGTTGCATATCCGTCGGGCGACAAACACCGATGCCTTAGAAGTAGCGCAGACTGTTAGCCAGTATGTCGCCGATGTCAGGCCGACATTGCCGCCCAGCTTATCGCTGGAGCAATACGATATTAGGGCGCGTTCGATTCAACAAAGGATTGGATTGCTAGTTAACAACGGATTGGGCGGCTTGATTTTAGTATTGGGGATCCTATTTCTTTTCTTAAACGCAAGGGTCGCCTTTTGGGTTGCGGCAGGGATCCCGGCGGCGATGCTCGCAGCCGTTGGCATCATGTGGGTTAGTGGGCAAACCATTAACATGATCAGCATGTTCGGCATGATTATGGCGATCGGAATTGTCGTCGACGATGCGATCGTCGTCGGCGAGCACGCGGAAGCTCGCTTTCGCGAAGGATTACCTCCGCTGGATGCCGCGATCGCGGGCGCTGCGCGGATGGCAGCGCCGGTTACTAGCGCGACTTTAACAACGATCGCAGCGTTTATGCCGTTATTTTTGATCTCCGGAATTATGGGGCAAATTATTTCAGCGATCCCGTTTGTGGTTGTTGCCGTGTTGCTTGCAAGCCTGCTGGAGTGCTTCTTTGTTCTTCCTGGGCACCTAAGTTCGGCTTTGCGAAACGATGCAGAAGAGCCTGGACGACTTGGCCGATTTCGGCTTCGGTTCGACAATCGATTCGTGCATTTTCGCCAAGGAATATTCTTCAACACGGTCACACGGGCGGTTCGGTTTCGTTACGCGACCCTCGCGATCGGAATTGCGGCATTCGTCATTGCAGTTTCAAGTGTGATCGGCGGGCGAATTGGATATTCGTTTTTCCCCTCGCCGGAATCCGACACGATATACGCTAACGTAGAAAT